>JBJEQI010000232.1:0-1705 GCA_051881675.1 Acutalibacteraceae bacterium | reverse complement strand
CGGCGAGCGCACGGGCAAAGAGCATTTCATCATCGTTGTCGCCGAGGGCGTCGGCCATGTTGACGAGCTTGCCAAGAAGATCGAGGAGAAAACAGGCATTGAGACCCGCGCGACCATTCTCGGTCATGTTCAGCGCGGCGGTAATGCGTCACTGCGCGACCGCGTGCTTGCCAGCATGATGGGTCATAAGGCAGTTGAGATCGTCTCGCAGGGTATCGGTAACCGCGTGGTAGCGATCAACAATTCCAAAATCGTTGATTACGACATCTATGAGGCTCTTCAGATGAAGCGTACCTTTAATTATGAGCTTTATAAGATCGCCGAGGACATCAACATCTAAACACAGTTGTCAAAACGGAGCTGATCGGATATGTTTGAAGATATTAAGGAACAAACCGCCAAAGCGGTGAGCGAGCTGTGCGATGCGGCAGGGCTGCATGCGGGCGATATTATGGTGATCGGCTGCTCGACCAGCGAGGTCGCGGGTGAGCGCATCGGCACTCATTCCGCCGCCGATCTGGGCGAAGCGCTGTTTTCCGCGGCGAATGCGGTGCTGTCCGAGCGGGGCGTGTTTTTGGCGGCGCAGTGCTGCGAGCATACCAACCGATCGCTGATCGTTGAGCGCGCGTGCGTCGATAAATATGCGCTCGAGCCGGTCAACCTGATTCCACAGCCTAAGGCGGGCGGTTCATTCGGAACGGCGGCGTATAAAGGCTTTGCGCACCCCTGCGCGGTGGATAAAATCCGTGCGCACGCGGGAATTGACATCGGCGGAACGCTGATCGGTATGCACCTGAAAGAGGTTGCTGTGCCCGTGAGGCTGTCGGTTCAGTCCATCGGCAAGGCGAATATTATCTGTGCGAGAACCCGCCTTCGTTTTGTCGGCGGTGCGCGCGCGGTTTATGATGAAAATTTGATGTAAAATCCATATATTTAAGCGGCAGGACATCCCGCAACGGATACCCTGCCGCTTATTTTTTAGATTTGGGTTATATCATGCCGCTTACACGCCCGGAATCATCAGCACACGCGCGTCCGACAGAACATCCGCCGCAAGATCGTTCGCCTGCATGATCAAATCGGCGGCGGTATTGTATTTCATGGCGATCTGCCAGATGCTTTCGCCCGCTTTGGCAAAATAGAGTATCACGGCGGGCATTTCGTCGATCTGCTTGCGGCGGTCGTCGTCTGCGGCAATATCGGTGATCACGGACACCCGTTTATCGGCGGCGACCGTACCCGAAATATTGATTCCCGCGCGGATTTCGATCGACGACTCCGATTTTATACTGTAACTGCACGAGGAAGCCACCGCATGAAAATCAGCGATCATATCGCGCGGGCAGCTGACATTGAAATCGTGGGAATATTCCACCGTTTTTTCAAACAGCGAACAGCGGGAATCGCCGTCTTCGGCGATTACGCTGACGACGAGCGAGCCTTTTACCCGCACGGCACCGTCCTCAAACGAACAATCAGGGTCGGTCGCCTTACAGCTGACGTCGATCACGCGGCAAAGCGCATTTTCGGGAAATGTCAGCGTTTCTCTGAGCTGATGAACGGCGGAAAGGTTCTCGCTGAAGGTGCGCAGCGAGATGTTTTTCCGCTCGACGTCTAGATCGTGGGTGATTGAATAGCAGTCTGAGATAACCTCGATCTCCTTTTCGCAGCAGGCGGTCACGTCGATGTTCACTTTGGCGCTCAT
>JBJEQI010000231.1:0-1706 GCA_051881675.1 Acutalibacteraceae bacterium | reverse complement strand
ACCACACCAAGTTGGAGCGGGGCATCTACGTTTCGCGGATAGACGGCGATATTGTTACCTACGATCTGCGCACGGTGAAACCGAACAGCGGCAACTATATGCCCACTGCGGCGATGCATACGATCGAGCATCTGTTTGCGACCTATGCGCGCAACAGCGCCGACGGCGGCAAGGTCATCTATTTCGGGCCGATGGGCTGTCGGACCGGCTTTTATTTTCTGGTGCGCGATATGAGCGATGACGCGGTGCTGGAGCTTGTGCGCGGCGGATTTCGCTTTATTGCGGATTACAGCGGGGTGATTCCCGGTTCGAGCGAGATCGAGTGCGGAAATTATCTCGAACACGATCTCGACGGGGCAAAAATGATTGCAAAAAGCTATGCCGATCTGCTGGAAACCAAAACCGTTAATGACATGAATTACTAATTGTGTAGTTAATAGTAAACAAAAATAACGCTTCATAGCAACCGATTTATTGTGCATATTCCTGAAAAGATTACAAAAAGGTTGCAATTTTCGCTGATTATTGTATAATAGGTAACATAGGTTACAAAAAGATTACAAACAAACGCGGCGTCGCCCCGAGGGCGGCATTGCGGGATGAAGGATAGTCAGCGATAGTATGAAAGCGTTTTTTTGGAAAACAATTGAATATATATCGGATAGGTTTCATCGCGTCGGCGGTGCCGCGGCGGCTGCTTTTCGGGCGGCGTCGAAGCGCATTGCCTGCCTGTTTGATTGCGGAATCGGCGGCGTATTGAAAGCGTCGGGCGCCGTGATGACGGTGATGGGCGAAAGAAAGCGGTCTTTTTCCAAACTGCTCTACCGTTCGACGGCGTTTGCCGTCATGACGATCGTCGTGCTGTCCGCTCCGGCGTTTAACCGCATTACCTTTGCGTATGAGGTTCGCTTCGGCGGAGAAACGATCGGGTATATTTCCGATGAATCGGTGCTCGGAAAAGCGGAGAATATTGCCAAAGACGGTGCGGACGGCGGTGAGCTGCCCACCGAGCCGCAGTTGAATTTTACGATCGTGTCGGACGATAAGCTGATCAGCGCCGATGATCTCAGCGATAAACTGTACGGCGGTGCGCTCAGCACGCGGCGCGGCGACGGCGTGTTTATTAACGGAAAATTTGCCTTTGCCGTTTCGTCGCTGGATGTTGCGCAGAACGCGCTTGAGAGCCTGACGGCTGAGTATAAACAGGCGACGGGCGCCGGCAGCGCGCGTGTTGCCGAGCGGATCAGCTATGCGTCGGGCGTGTTCGGCACAGCAAGGTTTGTCGACGCGGCGGGTGCCGCCGGTCTTTTGCGCAAGGCGCTGACGGTGACAACGACTGCGGAGGTCAAAAGATCGGAGTCGATCGCCTACGGTACGGATACAGTTTCGGACAGCTCGCAGTATATCGACTATAAAAAGGTCGTTTCCAAGGGCGCAAACGGCGTGAAAGAGCTGCTCTGCGAGCAGGTGTATGTCAACGGCGTGCTGCAAAGCGAAGAGGTCATCGACGAAGAAATCGTTAAGGTGCCCGTGAATCAGCGGATGGCCGTCGGTACAAAAAAGCGCAACAGAAGCGTGAAACATTCCGAAAGCGCGTCGCTGATTTGGCCGCTTGAAAGGAAAGAAAATGAATATATCAGCCAGCATTTCGGCGAGGACGGTCATAAGGGCATTGATATTGCCATCTATCATGGTACGCGCATTTT
>JBJEQI010000230.1:0-7275 GCA_051881675.1 Acutalibacteraceae bacterium | reverse complement strand
GGGATCGCGCCGAGATTGTCCGCCATGGCAAAGAGAGCGCCGTGTTCCCGCGCCCGTTCCAGATCGGCGGCGATCTGCCACTCGTCGGCAATATAAGGCGGCACCTTGACAGCGAGCTTCGCGCCGAGGCTCATCAGCCGCGAAAACTCTTCATTCGTCGTATCGAGCGGAACAAAGCAAAGCGCAAGGCCGCTGTCGGCGACGATCTGGCGGGAAGAGTGATAAATTCCGATCAGCTCGCCGCGGCGAGGCGGATTCTTCGCGGGCAAACGGCTCTCGGAAGGCTCAAACGCCGTCGGCGACAGCCTGCCGCGTATTTCGGCAAGCCGCTCCAGCGCCGCAGATTTCATGCGGTTCAGCTCCGACGGAGAGAGGTAGAGTCCCTCCTCAATATCGCAGTCTAACCGATCGAGATAAAACGGCGTGGAGCCGCATTTTTCAAGCTTGGACCTCGCGAAATCGCGGTCAACGGACCGCGTCGCGGCAGATTCCGGCTCCGCCCCCGATACGCGCACGGTATTCACCCCGTCGCCGACGGTGAGAGCCGCGCCCTCGCCGCGTTTGAGTGAAAGATTCATACCGACCGCGACATGGGGATACTCCCTGCGGTAAAGCGCGTGAATCGAGTTTTTGATCTCTCTGGACGCGTCAATATCGCTCTCGCTGCGCACGCCGAACATCTCTTTATCGCGGCGATCGGCATAATAGCCGTCGGTAAATCCCGAGCGGGAAAAAACCTTTCCGAGCAGCTCGAGCTTTTCGGGCAATGCCGCGGGATTATCCCGCGCGCAAACGGCGCAATCCACCGCCGCGGCGACATATTCGGGGCGCTTCATTCGCCCCTCGATCTTCAGCGAGGTGATGCCCATGCGGCGAAAATCATCAAAATACGAATACAGATTCAGGTCTTTCAGCGAGAGATCGTATCCATCGCCGCCGCTCACCGAAAACGGCAGACGGCAGGTGCCGGCGCACAGCCCTCGGTTGCCCGAACGCTGACCGAGCAGCGCCGAAAACAGGCACTGCCCCGAAACCGACATACACAGCGCGCCCTGAACGAACACCTCCAGCTCCAAACCGCTCGCCTTGGCATATTCCGCAATTTTTTCCATATCCTTCTTCGGGCACTCGCGCGAGAGCACAACCCGCCGATAGCCGAGGCTGTGAAGATACTCAGCGCCGCCGAGCGAATGAATGCTCATCTGCGTGGACGCGTGCAGCGGCATATCGGGCGCGGCGCGGAAAATACGCTCCGCCAGCCCGAGATCCTGAATGATGATGCCGTCGACCCCGATGTCGCAGGCAATCCGCGCGGCATCCAGCGCCTCGTCCATCTCCGCATCACAAACAAGGGTGTTCAGCGCAAGATACGCACGAACACCCCGTATATGACAATATGAAACAAGCTCGGCAGGCGACCGATCGGTGAAATTTTCGGCGTTTTTGCGGGCATTGAACGCTCCCATGCCGAAATAGACCGCGTCCGCCCCCGCGCACGCTGCGGCGCGCGCCGCGTCAAAGCCGCCCGCCGGCGCCAGAATTTCCATCATGATCTGCTGAGTCGCCCCCGAAGAGTCTGATTCTCTTTGTTGAGCCGCTCAATCTCGCGGCGCGCTTCATCGCACTCCATGCGTGAATCGGCAAGCTCGGCGGAAAGCTCTTTAATGCGAAGCTCGAGCTGTTCCTTGTTCAGCTTGGTTTTATTGGACTCGTCGCAGAATTCAAGCGCGGCAAATGCCGCCGCCATCGTTGTCGAAAGATACTGATTCTGACGGGTAAGCTCGCCGATCACATGATTGATCTGCGAAGCAAGCGACTGCATATACGCGGCGTCGTCATCCGTCTTCACGATCAATTCCATTCCGCCGACAGTAAGCTTTACAGACTGAGCCATGACATAACCATCCTTTTGAAAATTTGATCACTTTTCTCGCCGAGTTTCGGCAATAATCTATAATCTGCTACAATATATTATACTACAAATTTTAAAATAGTCAAAGATTTTTTCTGCTTTTGATTGAAAATTCGGATAAAATGTTATAAAATGTAAATAATTATTGAAGAAAGCGTGGTTTGTTGCTATGGACAATATTCAATGCACCGATCTTTTCGACCTTTCCAAAACAATTGCCGCCGAGCTTTTCAGCGGCGTCGGCTACCCTTTTGAAGTTTTGCCGAAAATCAAGGATTTTATAATTGCTCTTCAAAAAACGCTGGACCCGTCGGAGTTCACCGAGATCAGTAAGGGCGTTTTCGCGCATAAAACCGCCGTCATCGCGCCGAGCGCTTCTATCGCCGCGCCCTGCATTATCGACGCGGGGACCGAGGTGCGCCACTGCGCATTTATCCGCGGCAGCGCGCTGATCGGCAAAAACTGCGTCATCGGCAACTCCTGCGAGCTGAAAAATGTCGTTATCTTTGATAATGTTCAGGTGCCGCATTACAATTATGTCGGCGACTCGATCCTCGGCTATAAAAGCCATATGGGCGCGGGATCGATCACGTCCAACGTCAAATCGGATAAAACGCTCGTTACCGTGAAAACAAGCGACGGCAGAATCGAAACGGGGCTGAAGAAAATGGGTGCGATTCTCGGCGATTTTGTTGAGGTCGGCTGCAACAGCGTGCTGAATCCCGGAACGGTCATCGGCAGGAATACCAACATCTATCCCACCTCCTGCGTGCGCGGATTTATCCCCGCCGACAGCATCTATAAAGATGCGAATACAATTGTGAAAAAAAAGTAAAGATTTTTTGAAAAATCATCTTGACAAATCCGTTTTTATTGGTATAATAATATTTGTTGCGGTAATAACCGCGGCATACAGCGGAATGGTGTAACGGTAGCACGACAGACTCTGACTCTGTTTGTTGGGGTTCGAATCCCTATTCCGCTGCCATATTATATTAAAATCCCACAGCTCTTGCGGTTGTGGGATTTTTCTTATTTTCGGCTTAAATAAAGGAGATTCGCGTGATTTCATCATGTAAATTGATTTTATGAAAATATCCCAATGCTTTTTCTTTTTTATAATATTCTGCCTCAGCGCTGGAGGATACGGGATTTATTACCACCTCAAACGCCGACGTCAATCAGCTCATCAGCAACGTCAAATGGTCCACCTATGCCAACTACTTGTCGATTCCCACCGACTGCCCCCAGCGCGATGAACGGCAGGGCCGGTCGGGCGATACGCAGGTATTTGCCAAAACAGGCTGTTATCTCAATTCATCCAAGGGATTTTTGATGAAATATATGGATGATCTGAAAAACGACCAGTGCGACGGTCCATGGTGGTGCGACGGCGCTTTTGCCTCTATCGCCCCCTATGGGCAATACGGCACCGACCGATACGGCGCGGTCGGCTGGGCGGACGCAGGCATCATCATACCGTATACGCTTTATCAAATGTATGCAGACACCTCCGTGATCACCGAAAACTGGGACGCTATGCGCAAATTCATGGATGTTTTCTGCGCATCCGACCGAAACGGCGAATGCATCGAGGACCGTCACTACGGCGACTGGCTCGCTTACGAAAGCAACGATCAGGAGATCAAGGGCATTCTCTGCGTCGCCTATTACGCGTGGGACGCTATGATGATGTCCGAAATGGCAAAGGCGATCGGCGAGGACGCCCTCGCGGAAAAATATCATGCTGTATATGAGCAGGAAAAGGAAATCTTCATTTCCCGCTATATCAACGCAGACGGAACGCTCAAACGCGGCGAGCAGACGGTCTGCCTGTATGCGCTGTATTTAGATCTGTTGCCGAATGAGGCATCAATCAAGGCGGTTTCCGATCAGCTGATCTCGAACATCGAGCGCAACGGCAACAAGCTGCAAACGGGCTTCCTCGGCACGAAAATCATCATGAACACGCTGACCAAGATCGGCAGGAGCGATGTTGCGTATAAACTCTTGCTCCAGCACGATAATCCCTCGTGGCTCTATTCGGTCGATCAGGGCGCAACCACCATTTGGGAGCGCTGGGACTCCTACACGCTGGGAAACGGCTTCAACCCGGGCGGCATGAATTCGTTTAACCATTATTCCTACGGCGCGGTGCTGGAATGGATGTTCGACGATATGGCGGGCATCTCCTGCGATCAAAACGACCCCGGATTCAAAAACATCGTCCTTGCCCCGCACCCGAATCCGTTGATCCAATCCGTCAGCGCCTCCTATGAATCGGCATACGGAACGATCACCGCCGATTCCGCTTATGAGGGAGATATGTGGAATTACAGCGTTACCGTTCCCGCAAACACCACGGCGGACGTGTCGCTGCCCGTTGAGAATATCCGCACGCTCACCGTCAACGGCAAAGCCTATACGCAGACCGATTTGACCGCCGACGGCATCGAGTTCGTTGAGGAGAAAGACGGTCGCGCGATCTTCAAAGCCGTGGCGGGCAAATTCAGCTTCAGCTCGAATGTGACGAAGGTTGCCCCCAAACCCGTCCTCGGCGATGCGGATGACAACGGCGATATTAATGTTGCCGACGTGCTGACCATACGCCGTCACCTGGCGGGCGGCAATGTTTCGATCAATCGCGAGAACGCCGACGTCAATCAAGACGGCGACATCTCGATTACCGACGCTGCCAAGCTTCGGAAGTTCTTGGGCGGCGGAGGGTTTTAAAATTAACCGCCTCCCCTGCCCGACGGCTTATCTGATGTATGGGCGCCGCGGTCAGAATGTACCGCACATAGCCTACAAAAAAATGCTCCGCTGAAATCGGCGGAGCATTTTTTATACCCGAAATCACCCCGCCGTCCTTGCAACGGGCGGCGATTTGCGGTATAATGATTATAATTCTATGCGCTGCCGTTCCCCCGCAGCACAAATACCACCGACTGACACACCGAAAGGAACGAATCTCATGGTCAAACATATCATTCTCTGGAAATTGAAAAACGAACACAACACCGACGACGTTCGGCGCGGCATCAAAAACGGGCTGGAGAGCCTGCGCGGGAAAATCCCCGGCCTTGCGGAAATACGCGTGCAGACAAACGCGCTGGAAACATCCAACGCCGACGTTATGCTGTATTCCGTATTCGACGATTATGCCGCGCTGAAGAATTACAGCGTCCACCCTGAGCACGTCAAGGTCGCCGACACGTTTGTGCGCCCGTTTACTGCGGTCCGCACCTGTATGGACTTTGAAGAATAAGTCTGTTTGCATATTTACCCACATAAAAACAAGCTGCCCTCGGGCGGCTTGTTTTTTATTCACCGATCTATCGCGACATACAGCCGCGCGGCGCTATTTTTTCACCGTCAGGCGCTCAAGCGCGCTCCCGCTGTCAAACTTTCTGCAATACACTGCCGTGCATTTTTTATACTTGCAAAAGAGCTTCTTTGCGGCGGCAGGATCGCCGTAGACTTTCCACATACCCGACAGCTTAAAATCCTCCGCATTATGCGCGATAAATCCCTCGACGTCCTCGGGCGGATAGCCGAGAAACAGCCCGATCTCGTGAGGAAAATCCGGCTCGGTCTTCAGCCTGCTTGACAGATTCACCACGCATTTGTCACAGCAATCAAGCGGATAGCCGTATCTACCCAGCATACGCGCCGCCCGCGGCGAGGTCAGATCGCGCATCAGCTGCGACGGGCGGTAAAGATAGATCAGCGCCGCCTGACAGCTTCGCCGTAAAATCACCGAACGCACGCCGCGCGGCACTAAATTTTCGTTCAGCCGCCTTAAAAAGTCGAACAGTTCATCCGCGCTGTCATAGCCGCCGCTGAAAATGCTTCCCGTTTTCATGCCCGCCAGCGTCGGCGAGCAATGGCGCACGATCTGATCCTCTGACAATTGTTCCACCGCCTTGTAACTTGTACTATCCACCGCGCCGCCTCTCCTTTTGAACTGTTTTCATCAGGAATAGCATTCGCGTTTATCCGCAAATAATTCCGACGCACGCCGCGCGGATACAAAATTTAGCCGACCGCACAGGTTAGCGCATGCTAACCTAGCTTTATTAATTGGGGGAAGCCGCCGAACAACGGCTTCCCCGCTTTACTGAATAATCAGTTTATTTATGGCAGCTGCCTTTCATCGCACAGCCATCGCATCCGCACCCGCAGGAAGATCTGCCCTGCTTTTTATTGATAACGCCGCGGGCGATGACCGCCGCAATGACGGCAATCAGTAGCAAACTGATCAAAATCGTTGCCAGATTGGCAATCAGCCACTCGATCATAAAAGACCGCTCCTTTCCTTGCGCATAGTGTTTGCTCGGTTTATTTTACGCTCAATTTCTTAGGTTCATGATACGGCCTTGCGAGCAGATAGATAATCAGCGCCGCGATGATCAGCGCCGCAATCAGTCCGATAATATTAACGCTGCCCGTGAAGAGCGAACCGATCTGATAGATGCACAGCGACACCGCATAGGCAAACGCACACTGATAGCCAATCGCAAACCATGTCCATTTAGCGCTGTTCATCTCGCGCCGAATCGCGCCGATCGCCGCAAAGCAGGGCGCGCAGAGGAGATTGAACACGAGGAAGGAATACGCCGCCAAGGGAGTGAACATTTCGCGCATATTGCTCCAGATCTGCCAGCCGTTTTCGGCGACCTCGTCGAATCCGCCGAACAGCACGCCGAATGTGCCGACGACATTTTCTTTAGCGATAAGACCCGTGATCGTCGCCACCGCGCTCTGCCAGTTGCCCCAGCCGAGCGGCGTGAATATCCATGCGATCAGGTTGCCGATGCCCGCCAAAATTGAGTTGTTGATGTCCGCAACCATGCCGAATCCGCCGTTCTCAAAGCCGAAGCTTTGCAGGAACCACAGCAGGATCGCCGACAGCAAAATGACGGTTCCCGCCTTTTTGATAAACGACCACGCGCGCTCCCACATCGAGCGGAGAACGTTTTTAACCGTGGGCAGATGATAAGCGGGCAGCTCCATGACAAACGGCGCGGGATCGCCCGCAAACATCTTTGTCTTTTTCAGCATAACGCCCGATACGATGATCGCCAGTATACCGACGAAATAGGCGCTCGGCGCCACCCACCATGCACGCCCGAACAGTGCGCCCGCAATCAGCGCAATGATCGGAAGCTTCGCGCCGCAGGGGATGAAAGTCGTCGTCATGATAGTCATGCGGCGGTCGCGCACGTTTTCGATCGTTCGCGACGCCATGATTCCGGGAACACCGCAGCCCGTGCCGATCAGCATGGGGATGAACGATTTTCCCGACAGTCCGAACTTGCGGAATATGCGGTCCATAACAAACGCCACGCGCGCCATATAGC
>JBJEQI010000229.1:0-7278 GCA_051881675.1 Acutalibacteraceae bacterium | reverse complement strand
CATTCCGCTTTCGCAGAGGTCGGCAATTTTGTTCGGATTGGTTATGACGATCTCCTTCGCCGTCTCCTCGCCGAGGAAGGCAAATTCGGCAAGCATTTCCTCCGTTGTTCTGAAATAAAGCGGAGCCTGCTTGTCCGCATCGGAAAATCCCATGGAAGTCATAAGGATCTCACGGAACACTGCATTGCCGGGATCAATGAAATGAACGTCGCAGGTGGCAACGACCATCTTGCCGAGCTTGTCGGCGATATGAATTATCTGACGGTCAACATTTTCGAGATCCTCAACCGTCTTGAACCGCTCATAGCGCTCGTCCTGACTTCTTAGCATAAAAGCGTTGTTGCCGTTCGGCTGAACCTCGAGATAATCGTAATACGAAGCAATATTCAAAAGATCCGCCCACGGCTTGTTTTGCAGAATCGCGCGGTAAAGCTCGCCCTGCTCGCAGGCAGAGCCGATGATTAAGCCCTCGCGGTGCGCGTCCAGCTGAGATTTGAGAATGCGCGGCTGCTTGTAAAAGCTCTCGGTATGCGCCATGGAAACCAGCTTGTAAAGATTCTTCAGCCCCACGGCGTTCTTCGCCAAAATGATCATATGATAGCTTTTCAGCTTGCGGGTATCGGAGCCTGCCAGCGCGGAATTAATGCGGCCGACCGAGCGGCACTTGTCATCATTCGCCGACAGTATCTGCAAAAATCGGCAGAAGATCTCGCCGCAGACCTTTGCGTCGTCGCAGGCGCGGTGATGATTAAACTCCGGCAGATGCAGCGCCGCCGCCACGGTATCCAGCTTATAATTCTTCACATTCTGCATGATCGAGCGCGCCATCGGCACCGTGTCGATATAGGTCGGCGCGTAGTCCACACCGCTGCGCGACGCCGCCGCGCGGATAAAGGACATATCAAAATCCGCATTGTGCGCGATCAGCGGCGACGAGCCGGCAAACTGCATAAACGCTTTCAGCGCCTGCTCCTCACGCGGCGCGTCTTTCACCATTTCATCGCTGATGCCCGTCAGGCTGACGATGTTCGGCGGAATCGGCATATCGGGGTTGACAAAGGTATCGAAGCTGTCGACGATCTCGCCGTTTTTGATGCGAACCGCGCCGATCTCGGTCAGGCGGTCGGTGTTGACATGAAGACCGGTCGTTTCCACGTCGAACGCGATAAATTCACCGTCGAAAGCGGTATCATCCTCCCCCGTGACCGCCTTGACAAAGTCATTAACAAAATACGCCTCACAGCCGTAAAGAACCTTGAAATCGCCGCCCTTGGCGCGGATAGCCTCGACCGCATTCATCGCCGCGGGAAACGCCTGAACCACGCCGTGATCGGTGATTGCGACCGCCTTATGCCCCCAGCTATAAGCTAAATTCACCAGCTCATCCGCGGGCGTCATAGCGTCAAGCTGCGACATATTGGTATGAAGATGAAGCTCCACCCGCTTCTCTTCCGCTTCGTCTTTCGGCAGAATCTTATCCACCTCGGTGATGTTTTTCACCATCAAAACGGTGTCTTTTTCATAGTCGTCATACTCCACATTTCCCGACACGATCACCGTTTTGCCGCTGAGCTTGCCGATGCGCTCAACGTCCTCTGCCTTGAGAAACATTTTGAGCGTAAAGGACCCCGAATAGTCGGTGATATACGCCTTGGCAAAGTATTTGGCGGCATTTTTGGTCTGCCGCGCTTCATAGGAAAACACATCGCCGCAAATGGTGACCGCGCCCGAATTTGCATGAATATCCCGAATCATCGACGGCTCGGCGGTAATGGCCTGACCGAGCAGGGGCGACGCCGATTCGGGGTTATATTTCAGATTGCTGTTCAGCGCAAATTCGGGGAGGGTCGTTTTGACAAACTCCTTGATGCCGAGCTTATCCAGCTGCTCCTGCTCCTTGCGGCGCAGCTCGTCCTCCTGCTGTTTTTTCACCTGCTCGCGAACAGCCTCGGCGCTCTTTTGCGCCATTTCTTTCGTCGCGACGGTCACGCCGCAAAACTCGACCTCCACCTGTCTGCCGAAGCAAACGGCGATATATTTCTTAATTTTTTCATCGGTTTTAAGCGACTTGATAATATCCAGCCCGCCGTTTTTCAGCTCGATTTTCAGCGTATCCCGATCGAGGGTAAATTCCGCCTCGTCGAAAAAGCCGTTGAGCTTGGCGCTGCGGCGGCGGAGGCGCGCGATCATATCCCCGCAGTATTCGGGCTTAAACTCCACTCCCGCATAGGTCACGGTCACGTCGCACATATTGAGCTGCAATCCGCGGCGGATGTCGTTCTCCGCCACGCAAATATCCTCAAATTTTATGTAATGATCGCCCGAAAATTCGCAGTAAAGATACCGCTTTTGCTTGTCGATTCGGCAGGTAACGCAGTCGAATCCGCCGAGCGTGCGCTCGGACCGCTGCGACAGCACGCCGCCGAACACATTCCTAACCTTTTTACTCATACATCTCTCCGCACATCTTGTTTATTTCCGCCATCAGCCCGTCAAAAAGCTCCTCCTGCGGAAGCTTTTTAAGAATTTCGCCCTTTTTGAACAAAATGCCGCAGCCATTTCCCCCCGCAACGCCGAGGTCGGCTTCCTTCGCCTCGCCGGGGCCGTTGACCACGCACCCCATCACCGCAACGGTAAGCGGCGCTTTAATATCTTTAACCGCGTCTTCCACGCGGTGCGCCAGCGAAACCAAATCGATCTTCGTTCTGCCGCAGGTCGGGCAGGAAACAACATTAACCCCGAACTCGCGCAAGCCGACCGATTTGAGAATATCCTTGGCGGCATAAACCTCACGGACGGGATCGTCGGTCAGCGAAACGCGAATGGTATCGCCGATGCCGCAAAGCAGCAGCCCGCCGATTCCCGCGGCGCTTTTGATCACGCCCATGCGCTCTGTTCCCGCCTCGGTCACGCCGAGATGAAGCGGGTAATCGAACCGCTCGGCAGCCGCGCGATACGCGTCAAACATCATGCGCACGTCGGAGGACTTGATCGAAATGACAATATCGTCAAAATCAAACCGCTCGAGCAAAGACACATGATACGCCGCCGACTCGACCAGCGCTTCGGCGCAGACTTTGCCGTATTTCTCCAAAATATGCCGCTCAACCGAGCCCGAATTGACCCCGACGCGAATCGGGACCCCTGCCGCACGGCAGGCGTTCGCCACGGCGCGGACGTTATCATCGCCCCCGATATTGCCTGGGTTTATGCGGATTTTATCCACCCCCGCGGCAACGCACTCGAGCGCAATTCTGTAATCAAAATGAATATCGGCGACGATCGGAACACGCACGGCGTTTTTCAGCGCGCCGATCAGGCAAACGTCGCTCATCGTCGGCACCGAAACGCGGATGATCTCGCACCCCGCGCGCTCCAGCGAGCGCGCCTGCACGACATTTCCCTCAACATCGGTGCTGATCACGTTCAGCATCGACTGCACGGCGACAGGCGCTCCTCCGCCGATTGCCGTATTTCCGATTTGAATACGCTTGCTCATCCGACCTCGCTCCTTTTTTCAAACCCGTCGCGATCATCGGCGCAGGGCGCCCGACAACCGCTGTCTTATATACTAAAATCCGTTTCGCCGCCGAAACGGCTCATCACTGTGCAAAAGAACACCACACGACGGCGCGCTTTACGCGATCCACTGCCAAAGATCCTTTACCACCAGCACCGCCATCAGCGCGAGCAGCAGCGCCATTCCGACCGCGTGGACGATTGCTTCGTGCTTGATCGGCTTGCGGCGTATGCCCTCGATCGCGAGGAACAGCGCGCGGCTGCCGTCGAGCGCGGGGATCGGCAGAAGATTGAAAATGCCGAGATTCACGGTGATCATGCAGAGCAAACGCAGCAGATACAGCATACCGCTGACCCCGTCCGCCGCGGCGCTCTGCACCGCGCCCGAAACGACCTTCGTCACACCGACGGGGCCCGACATATCGCCGATGCCGAATTTGCCGCTCACAAGGTCGACCAGCGACATCCACACCAGCCGAACCATCGAAACCGTGCGCAAAAACGACTGCTTAATGCAGACAAAAAAGCCGTTATCCTCGCCGTAGACCCTGAAATCGAACGAGATCATCTGCCTGCCTTCATAGTTCTCGCGCGGGAACTGCACATTGCGAAGCGCGATTTTTTTGCCGCCACGCTGAACCTCCATCGAAACGCCGCCCTCAAAATCGTTGCCGATGATATAGACCGCGTCGTCCCATGTGTAGACCGATCTGCCGTTGACCGAAACGATCTTATCATCGATTTTCAGCGGCGTTTCGCACTTGTCGGAAACGGCGTTCGGCTCAAACTCACCGATAACGGTGGTCGCCAGGCGCGGCTGGCAGGCAACGATGATGACCATGATGATAAATCCGAGCAAAATATTAAAAATACCGCCCGCAAGAACGATCAGCAATCTTTTCCAGACGCGCGCCCTGGAAAAAGCGCGCTCATCGTCGCTCTCGGAGTCCTCTCCCTCCATGGCACAGTAGCCGCCGATCGGCAAAAGGCGCACGGCATAGAGCGTGTCGCCTTTTTTCTTCTTAAACAGCGCGGGGCCGAATCCCACAGCAAACTCATTGACCTTGACCTTGAACAGCTTCGCCATGATAAAATGGCCGAACTCATGAATGGTAATGATCACACAGAAAACCAAAACTGCCACAACGATCGGCCAAACCGTGTTCCAAACAGACGCAAAACTCACAACAATACCTCCGAAAAAGCGAACTTAAATGAATTATTCCCCGTATTTTTCAGATATTGCGATTCTAAGCTCTTGATCACACCCGATGATCTCGTCAAGCGAGGTATAGCGGATATTTTTTTGATAATCCAGCGCAAATCGGGCGATCTCCTCGATCTGCAAAAAGCGGATTTTATCCTGCAAAAACAGCGCGACTGCCGCCTCGTTCGCCGCATTGACGGCGCAGGGCGCCAGCCCGCCGCGGGCGATAGCGGTTTTGCACACGTCAAGGCACCCGAAAGTCTCACAGTCGGGCGAAAAGAAACTGAGCGTTCCGAGCGCGGCTAAATCCAGCGGCGCGGCGGGACACGCAATCCGCGCGGGATAGGTCAGCGCGTACTGAATCGGCAGCCGCATATCGGGTGTCCCTAACTGCGCGATCACAGAATTATCGTCAAACTGAACCGCCGAATGAACAATGCTCTCGCGGTGGACGACCACCTCGACGTCCTTTGCCGCGACGCCGAACAGATGAACCGCCTCGATCACCTCGAAGCCTTTATTCATCATGGTCGCGGAGTCGATCGTGATCTTCGCACCCATCTCCCAGTTGGGATGACGGAGCGCCTGCTCCTTGGTCACATCGGCAAGCTCTTCCCGCTTTTTGCCGAAAAACGGACCGCCCGAGGCGGTGAGGATGATCTTTTTCAGTCGGTTATCCCCCGCGCCCTGAAGGCACTGGAAAATCGCCGAATGCTCCGAATCGACGGGCAAAATGCGCACGCCGTTCTCCCGCGCCAGCTTCATGATAAAATCGCCGCCCGCGACCAGCGTTTCCTTATTCGCCAGCGCAACGGTATGCCCCGCGGTGATCGCCGCGGCGGTGGGAACCAGCCCCGCCATGCCGACAAGGGCGTTGAGCACCACATCCGCATCGGGCATCATGGCCGCCTCGCAGACACCGTCCGCCCCGCCGACTACTTTTGTATCGGTATCCGCGACGCGGATTTTCAGCTCATCCGCCGCCTGCCTATCGGACATAGCGGCAAGAGCGGGATGAAACTCCCGGATCTGCCGCTCCATTAAATCGACCGAGCGGGCGGCGGTCAGCGCCGCGACCTCATATCCGTGCATACGGCAGACGTCCAGTGCTTGTGTTCCGATCGAACCGGTCGAGCCGAGAATTGACAATTTCATAATAATCCCCCGACACTGCCGCTTTGGCGGCGGTCAACGTGAATAACGATATGCGATATGTCCCGCGCGAAATTATTTAACCAGCAGCGGGAAAAAGTGAACGAAAAACAGGGTGCACGGCGCGGTAATGATCAGGCTGTCGCAGCGGTCAAGTATCCCGCCGTGACCGGGCATAATGCTGCCGAAGTCCTTGATTCCCGCCTCGCGCTTGATGCAGGAAAAGGTCAGATCACCGATGATGCCGCAAACGGAATTGAGCACGGCAAGCAGCAGCAGCAGCCAGAAATTGAGGCTCGCCGAATCCTTTAGAAAACCAAACTGCCAGACAAGACCAACGCCGAGATAGACGATCACGACCGCCAAAACGCCGCCGACGGCGCCCTCGATCGTTTTTTTCGGGCTGATCTTCGGCGCGAGCTTATGCCGCCCGAAAAACCTGCCCGCAAAATAGGCTCCCGTATCGGCAATCCACGCGCCGATCATGGCGAGCAGCACCAAAAACAGGCCGTCAGTCGAGGTATATTTCGCATCGTGAACCGATATGGCGTTGGTATACAGCAAGGAGGACAGCGCAAACGGAATCAGCGTCGCGCAGGTGAAAGCATAGGTCACCTGCCGCAAATCCAGCTTTTCATGCTGCCACAACAGGATGATCAGCAACGCGAAGATATACAGCGACGAGAGCGCGATTCCCGCGGGATAAAAGCGGAACAGCTGAAAAAACGGAACGGTGACCGAAAACATCATGCTGACCGCCAAAAGCGGCTTATTCTTAACGATTTTGGTGCCGACCAGCGCCTCAAGCATCGCGATCAGCAAAACGAGCGCGATGATGATGTTGAACACGATCGTATCGCGCAGTGCGAGCCACACAAGCACCAAAATGATTCCAAAAATACTGGTGATGATTCTTTGCTTCATAGCAATACTCCTTGTTATAAGCCTGAGGATAGGGATAAAATGCGTTTACACGCCGCCGAAGCGCCTGTTTCTGTGCTGATACTCAATGATCGCCCGATCGAGCATTTTCGGCGTAAAATCGGGCCAAAGCACATCCATAAAACAATACTCGCTGTATGCCGACTGCCACAGCAGAAAATTGGACAGGCGGTATTCGCCGCTCGGGCGAATGATCAGGTCGCACTCCGAGATTTCGGGGAAATATGTATTCTCGCCGATCGAGCGCTCATTGATGTCGCAAAGCCGGATCTCGCCGTTTTTATACTGCTCGGCAAGAGCGCGCGCGGCATAAACGATCTCATCCCTGCCGCCGTAGTTCAGCGCGATATTGAGCTTCAGCCCCGTAGCATCGGCGGAGCCTTCCTCGTCCTTTCGGATCAGCGCGCGCATATCGTCGTCCAAAACCGAAAGATCGCCGATGAATTTGACCTTGATAT
>JBJEQI010000228.1:0-1713 GCA_051881675.1 Acutalibacteraceae bacterium | reverse complement strand
AACGCGGTTATCGAACTGGAGGAAGCGTATAATCACTACAAAAACGACCCCGCATTTACGGCGGAGCTGAACAGCCTGCTGAATGAGTATGCGGGCAGACCGTCGGGGCTTTATTTCGCGGAAAAGATGACAAAAGACCTCGGCGGGGCGAAGATCTATCTCAAGCGCGAGGATTTGAACCATACGGGGTCGCACAAGATCAACAATGTTCTCGGTCAGGCGCTTCTGGCGAAAAAGATGGGCAAGACCCGCCTGATCGCCGAAACGGGCGCGGGTCAGCACGGCGTTGCCACAGCGACCGCCGCCGCGCTGATGGGTATGGAATGTGTGGTATTCATGGGCGAGGAGGACACGATCCGTCAGGCGCTCAATGTTTACCGTATGCGTCTGCTCGGCGCGCGGGTTGTTTCGGTGAAAACGGGCACCGCCACGCTCAAAGACGCTGTTTCCGAAGCGATGCGCGAGTGGACCACCCGCATTACCGATACGCATTATTGCCTCGGTTCGGTCATGGGTCCGCATCCGTTCCCGACGATTGTGCGCGATTTTCAGTCGGTTATCTCAAAAGAGATCAAGGAGCAGCTTCTGCAAAAAGAGGGCAGACTGCCGAGCGCGGTGATTGCCTGCGTCGGCGGCGGCTCGAACGCGATGGGCAGCTTTTACAATTTTATTGAGGATGAAAGCGTTCGGCTGATCGGCTGCGAAGCGGCGGGCAGGGGAATCGACACTCTGGAAACCGCCGCCACCGTTTCTACGGGCAGGCTGGGCATCTTCCACGGCATGAAGTCGTATTTTTGCCAGGATGAATACGGCCAGATCGCGCCGGTTTATTCGATTTCCGCGGGTTTGGATTATCCGGGAGTCGGCCCGGAGCACGCGCATCTTCATGATATCGGCAGGGCGGAGTATGTGCCGGTGACCGATGATGAGGCTGTCTGCGCGTTTGAATATCTCTCGAAAACCGAGGGAATTATTCCCGCGATTGAGTCGGCTCACGCGGTTGCTCACGCAATCAAGCTCGCGCCGACTATGGGCAAGGATGAGATCATTGTGATCACCATTTCGGGCAGGGGCGACAAGGACTGCGCCGCGATCGCCCGATACAGAGGGGAGGATATTCATGAGTAATATTGCAAAAGCATTTGAAAACGGCAAGGCGTTCATCGCCTTTATCACCTGCGGCGATCCCGATATTGAAACCACCGCGGCAGCCGTCCGCGCCGCGGCCGCGAACGGCGCCGATCTGATCGAACTCGGCATTCCTTTTTCCGATCCGACCGCCGAGGGACCTGTTATTCAGGGCGCCAATATCCGCGCGCTGAAAGGCGGCGTCACCACCGATAAAATCTTTGATCTGGTGCGGGAACTGCGACGGGATGTTCGCATTCCGATGGTGTTCATGACCTATGCGAACGTGGTCTTTTCCTACGGCGCCGAGCGGTTCATCTCTGCCTGCGCCGCGATCGGCATCGACGGATTGATTCTTCCCGATCTGCCCTTTGAGGAAAAGGGTGAGTTTTCGAATGCCTGTCATACTTACGGCGTTGACCTCATCTCGCTGATCGCGCCGACGTCCGAGAATCGCATCGCGATGATCGCAAAAGAGGCTGAGGGCTTCCTGTATATCGTTTCCAGCCTCGGCGTTACGGGAGCGAGGAGCGAGATCAAGACCGATCTTGCGTCTATTGTGAAGATCGTCAGGGAGAACACCGA
>JBJEQI010000227.1:0-1726 GCA_051881675.1 Acutalibacteraceae bacterium | reverse complement strand
GGGCGTGATCGGGCCGTTGAACGCGCGGTCGAGAATGCTGTATTTGCTCTCGCCGTTCGCGATCAGCAAAATGCTCTTCGCCTGCATGATCGAGATCATGCCCATGGTGACCGCCTGACGCGGCACCTCGTCGGCGCTCGCAAAGAAGCGGGAATTGGCGGCGATGGTGGATTCGTGCAGATCGACCACGTGCGTATTCTTGACAAAACAGCTGTCCGGCTCGTTGAAGCCGATGTGGCCGTCCAGCCCGATACCGAGCAGCTGCAAATCAATGCCGCCGAGCGAGCGGATGCGCTCGTCATATGCGGCGCACTCCGCGGCCAGATCTTCGGCGCAGCCGTTCGGCACAAAGGTACGCTCGCGGCGGATATTGATATGATCGAAGAAATTGACATTCATAAAATGGCGGTAGCTCTGCTCATGGGTGCCGTCGAGCCCGACATATTCGTCGAGATTGACCGAGGTTGCCGCCGAAAAGTCCACATCTCCCTTATTGTACCAGTCGATCAGCTGGCGGTAGGTGCCGACAGGGGACGACCCCGTCGCCAGACCGAGGACGCTGTCGGGCTTTAAGATAACCTGCGCCGAGATGATGTTCGCGGCGTCGCGGCTCATTTTTCATAGCTGTCGGTAGTGATAAGCTTCATAATGAATCGGTGCTACTTAGAATCAATATACAATTATTCTACTATTTTTGCGCGGCATAGTCAAGCAATTTGCCGGAATTTGCCCCGAAAAAGCCCATCTTATAAAAAAGTCGAAAAAAAATTTAAAAAAATTTTTTAAAATGATAATATAATGGATAGATTTTAGAATTAAAGGACGACAAGATTTAAAAACAGTGTTATAAATATAAAGTAGTTATATCCATAAGGGACAATTATGCCCGTCTGCTCCCAAAATATTTGGTCATGTTGGAGATTTTAGGGGCAGTGAGCGGATTGTTCTGAAGAAAAAAGGAGTTGTGAATTTTTATGTCAAAGCAAATCAGGAACAGATGCCCGGCGGCACTGCTTTGCTTGAGTATCGCGCTCGCGATTATGATTCCGTCGTTCGCGTCGCTTGCGACCGTGGTCGGCGCGAAAAACCGCGCGGTTCTGCTTGCCGATCTGACCAAGGGCGACACAAATGTTGACGATACGTCCTACAACATTCGTGCCAACAACTGGGAAGACAGCACGACATTCAGCGAGAACGGCGCGCACATCTCGTTCCCCTCGGGCGGGAACGGCGGAGCGCTTCAGGTGCGCTTGCAGAATGTCGATCTTTCGAGCAAAAAGTACATCTATTTCAAGATTACTAAGGATGCGAAAGACGGCAATCACTCCGCTTGGATGGAGCAAATGCAGATTCAGCAGACCTCCGGCAGTTGGAAAGCTCATGCGGCTTCTAAGCTGGAGTGGAAAGCACCGGGCGGCGAGTGGAGTGCGTCGACAGACAACACGTTCGTTATGTATAATAATGATAACGAGCGCTGGTTCCGCTATGAAACCGCCGAGTTTGTCAACGACGGCTTCACGGCAGTCAACAACGGCTATGTCATCTATATCCGATTCACACCGTGGCATGAGTGCGCCGTTACTGTCAGCAATGTTTACCTTGCTAATAAGGATGTTGACGTTCCCGGCGTTGTTGACGAGATCGCGGCTGAGGGAGAATCCAAAGCAGTTCGCGTTGCCGATATGACCAATGCGAAGCTGGATACCAACCAGCTCAGTGATTCGAC
>JBJEQI010000226.1:0-7352 GCA_051881675.1 Acutalibacteraceae bacterium | reverse complement strand
AAGACGGTCTTGCAGCTGCTGGTTGCCGCCGCCTATCTGCTGACAATGTATCTCGGCGGTATGCACTTCACATGGATCCCCTTCGTCGGATATGTGGACATCACAAGCGGGGCGGGGCTGCTGTTCTGGCCGATCGCGCTCATGTTTATCTACGGATTCACCAATGCGGTCAACCTGACCGACGGGGTGGACGGGTTGGCAACCGGCGTTACGTTCGTTGTCGTGCTGTTTTATGAGCTTGCCACCGCGTCACTCATGGTTTACGGCTACAATCTTGTTTCGGCGGCTCTGCTCGGCTCGCTGATCGGCTATTTGATCTGGAATCTGCACCCCTGCAAGGTCATGATGGGCGATACGGGGTCGATGTTCCTAGGCGGCATCGTTGTGGCGCTCGCCTTTTCGACCGAACAGCCGATATTGCTCATCCTTTCGGGAATACTCTATCTGATCGAGGCGATGAGCGACGTCATTCAGATTGCGCACTATAAGCGCACGAAGAAGCGCATATTCAAAATGGCGCCGATTCACCATCATTTCGAGATGTGCGGCTGGTCGGAGAACAAAATCGTCGTTGTGTTCTCGCTGATCTCGTTTGTCGGCTGCGCCGCCGCGCTGCTGCTGATGATTTTTGCATAAGCGGCAAATCTGCTTAGTATTTTCAACAAAACGGAGGTCTCATTTATGGCTGATAATACCAATGCCGCAGCAATCAATAACCGTCGCGGCAGGTTATCGTCCGCGCCCGAGCAGGGCAGGGGACGGCTGTTTGCATCGGGCAAGCTGGACCTCACGTTTTTGTTTCTCACGCTCGGTATCCTCGCCGCAGGGCTGGTCATGCTTTTCTCGGCGAGCGCGCCGTATGCGTCGTATTATAAAGGCGACAGCTATTATTTTATCAAGCGACAGCTTGTCTTTGCCGTTGTCGGCGTGGCGGTCATGCTGATCGCGTCCAAGGTCGACTATCATATTCTCAGGCGGTTTGCATGGCCGCTTTATGCGCTCAGCGCCGTTATGCTGGTCGCGGTATTATTTGTCCCCGAGGTTGTTCCGGGCTTCAAACGCTGGCTCGGCGTGGGTTCCTTTACCTTCCAGCCCAGCGAGGTGGCTAAATTTTCTTTGACGCTGTTGCTTGCGCACTTGGTGGCAAAGCACTATAACGATGTTAAAAACGCCGTTTACGACCTCAAGCTTCTTTGCCTTGTCGGCGCGTTTGCGGCGCTGGTTATCGCCGAGCATCACCTTTCGGCGACGATATTGATCGTTGCGATCGGATTGGTTGTTATATTCACGGGCGGCATGAACAAAAAGCTGGTCATCGCCATGCTGGCATTCGCCGTCGTCGCGGGAGTTGCGCTGGTGGCGCTGGCGATGAAATATCCCGACAAGCTCGGCTACATCTCCGACCGTATCAATATTTGGCTGAATGTCTGGGATTTCGACCGTGACCTGACCTATCAGACGAGGCAGTCGCTTCTTGCTATCGGCTCGGGCGGCGTCACAGGGCAGGGAATCGGTCAGTCGGCGCAGAAATATCTTTGGGTGCCCGAGCCGCAGAACGACTTCATTTTCGCGATTGTGTGCGAAGAGCTCGGATTGTTCGGCGCGCTGCTCATCGTGATCGCGTTCGCCCTGCTTGTCTGGCGCGGACTGGTCATCGCCATGAAAGCGCCCGACAAATTCGGCGCACTACTCACGATCGGCCTGATCTTTCAGATCGGTCTGCAAACGGTATTCAATCTTTTGGTTGTCACGAACAGTATGCCGAACACGGGCATCAGCCTGCCGTTCTTCAGCTACGGCGGAACATCACTGCTGATGCTGCTCGGTCAGATGGGCATTATACTGGGCGTTTCGCGGCAGTCAAAGGTTCAAAAAGCATAATTTATCAGTGAGGCTGACGATATGAATGTAGTATTTGTTGCCGGAGGAACCGGCGGTCATATAAATCCGGCGCTTGCCGCGGCGGGAACGCTGAAAGCAAAGCATCCCGATGCGAAGATCAGCTTTATCGGCAACCGCAAGGGGATGGAGGCAGATCTCGTTCCGCGCGCGGGGTATGATTTTTACCCGATCGACGTTGCGGGATTCCAGCGCAAAATCACGCTCAATAACATCAAACGCAATTTTATTGCGCTGTATGATATGTTCAAGTCGACGGCGCAGACCAAAAAAATACTCAGCGAATTAAAGCCGGACGTGTGCGTGGGAACGGGTGGCTTCACCTGCGGTCCTGTCTTACGGCAGGCGTCGAAAATGGGGATTCGCACCGCCACGCACGAGTCAAACGCCTTTCCCGGGCTGACCACCCGCGCGCTTTGCAAATATGTCGACGAGGTCATGGTCTCGATGCCCGATGCGATCAAGCGCCTGCCCGATGACCGCACCTATACGGTAACAGGCACTCCCGTGCGTACAAGCCTGATCGAAACGACGAGAGAGCAGGCGCGCAAAGCGCTGGGGCTTGACGCGGATACGCCGATGATTCTGTCGCTCGGCGGCTCGCTCGGCGCCGACGCGGTCAACCGTGCGGTCGCCGACCTGATCGCATGGCACGCAGACAGCGGTAAGTATTATCATTTTCACGCCTACGGCAAATACGGCGCGTTTATGACCGATCTGCTCCATGAAAAGGGTGTGGATTTCGAGAGCAACGACAAGCTCCGCATCACCGAATATATTTACGATATGGACTTATGCATGGCGGCGGCCGATCTGGTCATCAATCGCTCGGGCGCGTCTACCTTAAGCGAGCTTGCGGTCAAGGGCAAGCCGTCGGTGCTGATTCCGTCGCCCAATGTCGCGGAAAATCATCAGTTTTACAACGCAAAATCCCTCGCGGACCGCGGCGCGGCGGTCATTATTGAAGAAAAAGACCTGACGGGGCAAAAGCTCATCGACACGGTTTCAGCGCTGATAAACGACCCGCAAAAGCTGAAAAATATGAGCGACGCGGCACTGCAAAACGCCGTGTTCGACGCAAACGAACGCATCTACCGCGTAATCCTGTCACTTTGCGGCAAAAACAAGTAAATAACAGCGCGTTTCATCCGAAATTAGCAAGGACACGCCGAAACTCATAGTATAAAGCATAAACGATATGTGTTTTGGGGTGTTATTGATGGCTCAACTATTTGTGAAAGGCGGGAATCGCCTTTGCGGCAGTGTGGATATTCACGGCGCTAAAAACAGCGCTTTGCCGATACTTGCCGCCTGCTTTCTTGCCGACGGAAAAACAACGCTTCACAATGTGCCGATGCTGTCTGACGTTGACGCGACGCTCGAGATACTGAAGACGCTCGGCTGCCGTGTTTTGCGTTCGGGCCACGACGTCGAAATTGACTCAACATCCGCCGAGCGCTGTGAAATACCGTTTCGGCTGATGCAGAAAATGCGTTCGTCGATCATTTTTCTCGGCGCTGTGCTCGGCAAATGCGGCAGGGTGAAAATGTGCCTGCCCGGCGGATGCGAGCTCGGTCCGCGTCCGATTGATTTGCATCTCGCGTCACTGCGGCTGCTCGGTGCGAAGATCAGCGACTGCCGCGGCGAGCTTCACTGCTCCTGCGACCGATTGTGCGGTCATGAAATCGATCTGCCTTTCCCCAGCGTCGGCGCGACCGAGAACATTTTGCTTTCGGCGGTCACCGCCAAAGGCGTTACAACGGTACATAATGCGGCGAGAGAGCCGGAAATTATGGATCTCGCCGATTTTTTGGTGAAATGCGGCGCAAAAATCAGCGGCGCGGGCGGCAGTGTGATCACGATCACGGGCGTTGATCGGCTGGGCTCCGCCGAGCATACGATCATTCCCGACCGTATCGAGGCGGCTACCTATATGGCGGCGGCGGGCATTACAGGCGGCGAGCTGACGTTGCGCAAAGTCATCCCCTCGCATATTCAGCCTGTGCTGTTTGCGTTCAGGGAGGCAGGCTGTTCATTTGATATTCGCGACGATTCGCTGAAAATTTTTGCGCCCCCGCGTCCCAGTAGCGTGAAATCGGTCAGAACTCTTGTGTATCCCGGCTTTCCGACCGACGCGCTCCTGCCGTTTATGGCGATGCAGACGCTCGCGCGCGGCAGCTCGATGTTCATTGAGACCATATTTCAAAACCGCTATAAACAGGTCGATGATCTGTGCCGCATGGGCGCGACGATCAAGACCGAGGGGCGTGTTGCCGTGATCGACGGCGTGGATGCGCTTTACGGAACCAATGTTTTCGCCGAGGATCTGCGCGGAGGAGCCGCGCTGATCGTGGCGGGGCTGGCGGCGCATGACGTCACGAAAATCGGCGGGGTTCATCATATTGACAGAGGATACGAGGATATTGAGGGGACGCTGTGCTCGCTCGGCGCGGAGGTCCGGCGGGAATAGTCTCTGATAAAAGCATGGAAAGGGTAATCGGAATGCAGGACGGTACGAATCGGAAAACTAAGCGGCGCAGGGGCAAAAAGCGCCATTCATCCTATATTTTGCTGTATATTGCGCTCGGTCTTGCCGCGGCGATCGTGCTTTGCGTGCTGTCGCTCACAGTCTTCTTTCCGATCAAGGAGATACGCGTTGAGGGCAAGACGCAGTACAGCAAAGATCAGATCATCGACGCGTCGCGACTGCCGCTCGGCACCAACCTGTTTACGACCGACACGGGCGCCGTCAATGATAACGTGACCCGCAAACTGCCGTATATCGCGTCCGCCGAGGTCAGCCGAAGCTTCCCGTTTTCGCTGGTCATTCGCGTGAAAGCGGCGGCGAATTTTGCACAGATCGAGGCAAACGGCAAGTTCTATATCATCGACAATGAGGCAAAATGCCTGGATATAAAGGAGAAAGCGATTAAGGGACTTCCGCTGATTCGCGGCGAGAAAACGGACGACGTCAAGGCGGGCGAAGCCGTGAAGCTCGGCGGGGAGAACAGCGAGCGAACCGCGCTGATCACGCAGACGATCGCCGAGGCAAATAAGCGGGGACTGCCGCTCACGGTGGTGAATTTTTCGGAGGAGCAGGGCGCATGGGCGACCTACGACGATCGAATCGTCTTTTTGTTCGGCGCGCACAGCAGTATGGACGAAAAGCTGGAATATGCGAAAAAGGTGATCGACCAGCGTGCGGACAAAAACGAGAGCGGAACGCTGAATCTTTCCCGTATCCCGAACGTGAAAAATCAAGTCAGCTTCATCACGGGCGAGCTGAAAAAAGAGCAAAAGGCCGCCGAATGAGTCATCCGGCGCCGGATTTTCAAAAAAATTCATAAAAACGCGCCTTTTTATTGTAAAAAACAGTTGAAATTCAATTATGAACGTGATACAATAGACAAGTATAGAATTGAGTTTATTGTATATACATATATTTAGGAGGAAACAAAATGAGTCTGGAATTATCAAATGAAGTCAATGAAATAGTTCAGATAAAGGTGATCGGCGTCGGCGGCGGCGGCGGAAACGCAGTTGACCGCATGGTTGACGCGGGCGTTCAGGGCGTTGAGTTTATCGCTGTTAACTGCGATAAGCAGGCGCTGCTTCGCTCCAAGGCGGATCATAAGGTTCAGATCGGCGAAAAGCTGACCCACGGTCAGGGCGCAGGCGCTCGTCCCGAGGTCGGAAAGAATGCCGCCGATGAGTCAAAAGACGAGATCATCGCCGCTCTCAAGGGCGCGGATATGGTCTTCATCACCGCCGGTATGGGCGGCGGAACAGGTACAGGCGCCGCTCCCGTGGTTGCTCAGATCGCTAAAGATATGGGTATTCTCACCGTCGGCGTTGTTACCAAGCCGTTCTCATTTGAGGGCAAAGCCCGTCAGTCTTCCGCTGAAAAGGGCATCGAAGAGCTGTCTGAGCACGTCGACAGCCTTATCGTCATCCCGAATGACAGACTCAAGCTTGTTTCCGAGCAGAAATTGACTCTTGTTAATGCATTCCAGATCGCAAACGACGTTCTCCGTCAGGGCGTTCAGAATATTTCCGAGCTGATCAAGATGCCCGCTATGGTCAACCTTGACTTTGCCGATGTCACCACCGTTATGAAAGACAGCGGCTATGCGCATATGGGTATCGGTTCGGCTGCCGGCCGCGACAAGGCTGAGCAGGCTGCTACCGCAGCTATCACCAGCCCGCTGATCGAAACTTCGATGAACGGCGCTCACGGTATCATCGTTTCCATCGTCGGCTCCGAAGACATCGGGCTGGACGAGGTCACCGAGGCTTCCGAGATCATCAAGAACGCCGCTCATCCCGATGCTACGATCATTTGGGGTGTTTCGATCGACGAAACTCTCGAGGACGCTATGCGCGTTACTGTTGTTGCAACCGGCTCTTCGGATACTCCGAAGAAGAATGAGGATCCTTTCAAGTCGATCGGCTTTGAGAGCTTTTCCGACAAGGCGGATTCCGCTGATTCTTCCAAAGAAGACGATGAGTTCTACGATGTAACTCAAATCTTCAACAGAAAGTAAATAGCTTTATTCCGAAATCCGACAGTTAAAGCGGGCGGCTTATTTGCGGCGCTTGTTTTCTGTCGGATTTGGTTTGTTTTTAGGCGTATCTATTTTGTGTATTGAAAGGAGAAGCGTGCTGCCACGCTGATTTTACTATGGCCAACGGTGAATGGACCGAAATCAAGGTCAATATCGACGCGTCGGACGTGGAAACAGCGTCCGCCATTGCTTCGATGACGGTGCCTTACGGCTTTTATATCGAGGATTATTCCGATCTGATCGAGGGCGCGCGCGAGATCGCGCATATTGATCTGATCGACGAGGAGCTGCTCGAAAAAGACAGGAGCCGCGCGGTGATTCATATTTATATTGAGCCGACCGAGAACCCCGCCGAGGCGGTGGAGTTTCTGCGGGCGCGGCTGGCGGGCGAGCATATCGCGCATGAGATCGTGCTTGACTCCATTTCTGAGGATGATTGGGCGAACAATTGGAAAAAATATTTTAAGCCGACTTTGATCGGCGAGCGCCTGCTGATTTTGCCCGAGTGGGAGAGCGCGCCCGATACCGACCGCACCATTCTGCGCATGGATCCCGGCGCTGCCTTCGGCACGGGCACCCACGCCACGACTAAGCTGTGCCTGACGGCGCTGGAAAGCTGCGTGAAATCGGGCGACAGTGTGCTGGACATCGGCACAGGCAGCGGAATACTGTCGATCGCGTCGCTGCTGCTCGGCGCCGATTCCGCCGTCGGCGTGGATATTGATTCGCTCGCTGTGAAAACCGCCCGCCAAAATGCAGAGAAAAATGGGTTTTACGAGCCGCAATTCACCGCGGTCGAGGGCGATCTTGCCGAGAAAATCAGCGGCAAATTCGATATTTGCGTCGCCAATATCGTCGCCGATGTGATCATTCGCCTGTGCGATGACA
>JBJEQI010000225.1:0-1729 GCA_051881675.1 Acutalibacteraceae bacterium | reverse complement strand
ATCACTTTATTCACGGTAAAAATTCAAAATATCGGCATACACGCGGGCATTATCCTTTTCGTCCAGCACCTGATGCCGCATATCGGCGTAATCAATATGGCGAACGCTGTCGAATCCCGCCTTTTTGAGCACGTTTCTCGAATGAAGCGCTCCCTTTTCCCCGCCGATACAAGGGTCGTTTTCACCGCGAATCATTAAAATCTTTACCGACCGATTCACATGGTGATACCGGCTCGGCCGGCTCATTTGGATATTCAGGTGAAACAGATCGCTGAATGCCGCGACCGAGAAATCAAACCCGCAATAGGGATCCTTGATATACGCGTCCACGATCTCATCGTTGCCGCAGATCCAGTCCACGTTCGTGCGAGGATTTTCGATCTGCTTATTGAACATATTGTTAAAGGTCTTTCCGACGAAATCGGACACATACTCAGCGCCGCGAAACAGGCGGATAAGACCCGTCAGCAGGACGCCGAACGCCGCGCCGCGCTGATAACACGGATACCCCGAAAGGACGATCTTGCGGTAATCCGCCGAGCTTTCCTGCAACAGCACGCGGGTGATGATCGTCCCCATCGAGTGCGCAAAAATATAGATCGGCAGGTCGCTGAATCGCTCCCGAATACAACGCGTAACCGCCCGCTGATCGTCAATCAGCCGCAAATATCCCTTTTTGCTGCCGAAATAGCCCAGCTGCTCGGCGCTGTGGCCGTGGCCGCGAAGGTCGGAGCTGACGACGGCAAAGCCGTTCTCATTCAAAAAGCGCACAAACGGCTCATAGCACTCCTGATGCTCCTGCATTCCGTGGACAAGCTGAATCACCGCCGCAGGTCGGTCGACATCAAACACGTGCAGCTTAAGGCGGTAACCGTCGGACGAATTGACAAACACTTTTTCCATCATCACACCTCACGAAGGTATATTTTCCCTTTGCAGTCGGTCGGCAGGCACGCCGATCACGGGAATTTACGCATAATAAAGCAAAAACCGTCGGAGAAATCCCGACGGCAATCATGCTTGATAAAAATTACGCCTTGTTCAACTTTTTGACAATCGCAGATTTCTTTCTTGCGGCGTTGTTCTTGTGGATAAGACCGATCGACGCAGCATGATCAATCGCCTTAACGGCAACCTTAACCTGCTCTGCCTTATCTTCGGCGTTGTTCTCGATAGAAGCATTAGCCTTTTTGATCTGAGTTTTGAGCGCGGAATTAACAGCCTTGTTGCGGGCGGTTCTAACCTCGGCGATCTTAACTCTCTTCTTTGCTGATTTGATATTAGGCATACGTTACACCTCCTCTTAAAATGCTCATTTAGCTGAAAAGCGATATAGCAAACAGCCGTTAAGCCATTAATATCTGTTTTCGGCGGACACATAATTGTGCACAATAACTGTACAAGTCATAATACCACTTTTTGAGAGAAAATGCAAGTGTTTTTTTAAAAATATAGGCATTTTTTTATAAAATTCCGAAATACTATCCCATATAGCGAATCAAGCGGCGGTTTATCGCCGTTCATAAGGAAATCGAGGGGCAGATTTTTATGCAAAATATCAAAACAGATCTGGCGATCGAGCTTCGCGAAGTTGCCGACCGCCCGAACGACGGCGTTGTTTCCGATGAAGAAATGCGCGGCGAATTGAAGATCACGCGTATCCAAATCGTGGATGAAAACGGGGAAAGGACGCTCTCACGACCGCGCGGAAGCTATATCACGATCGAAT
>JBJEQI010000224.1:0-1747 GCA_051881675.1 Acutalibacteraceae bacterium | reverse complement strand
TCGAGGGCGCCTGATTATATTACCACATCTCCCTCACCTTGTCAACCCCCTTTTTGAAATTTTATTTAAAAATTCCACGAAATCTGAAAAAATACGCCGATTTACCCCGCCAAAAACGCACTTTTTTTGCAATATTTACGGCAAAAACCTCAGCTTTGAAGATTCTGTTGCAAAGCGCGCGCCGATTTGTTATAATGTATAAAAACGTATCAAAGGACGAGTGAATCGTATGCCCATCAAAATTCCGAATATGCTTCCGGCGACAAAAATCCTTGAAACCGAGAATATTTTTGTCATGACCGAAACGCGCGCGATGCATCAGGACATCCGCCCGCTGAAAATACTGATACTCAATCTCATGCCGACCAAAATCGAAACGGAGACCCAGCTTCTTCGTCTGCTCGGCAATACGCCGCTTCACATCGAGATCGAGCTTTTGCAGACCGAGACGCATGAAAGCCGCAATGTATCCCGCGAGCATCTGCTTACATTTTATAAGACCTTTGCGCAGATCAAGGATCAATACTTTGACGGGCTGATCATTACGGGCGCGCCTGTGGAGCAAATGGATTTCGAGCAGGTAGATTATTGGGATGAGCTTTGCAAAATCATCGACTGGGCGGAGAAGCACGTGTATTCCACGCTGTATATCTGCTGGGCGGCGCAGGCGGCCTTCTATTATCATTACGGTATTCATAAATACCCGCTTGATAAAAAGCTGTCGGGAATTTTCCGCCACAAGCTGATGATTCCCGAGCATCCGCTCATGCGCGGATTCGACGATTATTTTTACATTCCGCACTCCCGCCATACCTTTAATCGCACCGAAGATATTGAGGCCGTCAGCGATCTGGATATTCTCGCCTATTCCGAGCGTGCGGGCGCCGCTGTCTGCGCCGACCGCGCCTGCCGCAAATTCTTTGTGACGGGTCATACCGAATACGACCGCACAACGCTCGCGGGCGAATATATGCGCGACCTCAAAAAAGGTATCGCGATCGATATGCCCGAAAACTATTTCCCGAACAACGACGCCACCGCCGTTCCCGTGATGAACTGGCGCTCATCGGCGAGCCTCCTTTATTCCAACTGGCTCAATTATATCGTCTATCAGCACACCCCCTACGATCTGTCGCAGCTCGACGGGGAGCGTTTATGAAATACAGCGACGTCATCTGGGACTGGAACGGCACCCTCGCCGACGATGTGGACTGCACCGTGGACTGTGTGAACGATCTGCTGCTCCGCCTTGGGCTGCCGAAAACCGACCGTGAGGAATATCTCGGCATGATCTGCCCCTCAATTCGGGAGTATTATGCTAAGCTGATCGACCTTGAGCAATTCCCGCTGGAGCAGGCGCTGTTAAGCTTTCAGCAAAGCTATGCCGCGCGAATCGACAGCGTCCCGCTGATGGCGGGCGCGGGCGACCTGCTGTCCGCCCTCAAGGCAAGGGGCTGTGCGCAGCACATCGTATCATCGTTTGAGCATAACGCCATGGCGGCGCACGTGCGGCGGCTGGGCGTTTTCGAACTGTTTGATTCCGTCAGCGGCGCGGGCGACATCCTGTGCGGGTCAAAGGGCGACCGCGCAAAGCGCATTGCCGATAGGGCGCCTGGCGGGGCGGTCTATATCGGCGACTCGATCAACGATTACAACACCGCTGTCATGGCAGAGTGCGACTGCATACTGATCGCCAAAGGGCATCAGAACCGACGCGATCTTGAGCGGTGCAAGCCGTTTGATTCCC
>JBJEQI010000223.1:0-1748 GCA_051881675.1 Acutalibacteraceae bacterium | reverse complement strand
TCATCCACGTCGATCTTTTCCGCCGAGGGAACCTTCGGCAGACCGGGCATGGTCATGATATCGCCCGTCAGCACGACGATAAAGCCCGCGCCGGCGGATACTTTGACATTGCGAACGGTGATGTTAAAGCCGGTCGGCCGCCCGATCTTGGCGGGGTCGTCGGACAGCGAATACTGCGTTTTTGCAACGCATACGGGAAGCCCTCCGAAGCCGAGACGATTGAGATTTTCAATCTGTTTTTCCGCGTTTTTGGTGTATTCTACGCCGTCGGCGCCGTAGATCTTCGCGGCAACGGCATGAATCTTATCCTTGATCGACGCGTCGTCGGGATAGGCGAGGGTAAGCGTGCTTTGCTGCTCAGTCAGGCGGATAACCTCCTTTGCCAGCTCGGTTCCGCCCGCAGAGCCTTTGCCCCAGACCTCGCACAGGGCGACATTCACGCCCATTTCGCGGCATTTTTTCTCAACCAGCCGCAGTTCGGCCTCGCTGTCGGTCGGGAAACGGTTGATCGCCACCACGCAGGGCAGGGAATAGACCTTTGTGATGTTTTCGATGTGCTTATAAAGGTTCGGCAGTCCCTTTTCGAGCGCGGCGAGATTCTCGTTTGACAGCTCGGATTTGGCAACGCCGCCGTGGCTTTTGAGCGCGCGCACCGTGGCGACGATAACCACCGCCGCAGGCGCGATACCCGCGGTGCGGCACTTAATATCCAAAAACTTCTCCGCGCCGAGATCGCCGCCGAAGCCCGCCTCGGTAACGACATAGTCGCCGAATTTCAGCGCGGTCTTGGTGGCGGTAACCGAGTTGCAGCCGTGCGCGATATTGGCGAACGGGCCGCCGTGAATAAAGGCGGGAGTATGTTCGAGCGTTTGCACGAGATTCGGCTTGATCGCGTCTTTGAGCAGGGCGGTCATCGCGCCCTCGGCTTTCAGATCGCCCGCTGTGACCGGCTCACCCCCGCGGGTGTATCCGACAACGATCGAGCGTATGCGCTGCTTTAAGTCGGAAATATCGGTTGCCAGACAGAGGATTGCCATGATCTCGGAGGCAACGGTGATGTCAAAACCGTCCTCGCGCGGCACGCCGTTCATTCTGCCGCCCATGCCGTCGATCACGTTTCGCAGCTGGCGGTCGTTCATGTCGACACAGCGTTTCCAGGTGATGTTTTTTACATCGATGTCCAGCGCGTTGCCCTGCTGGATATGATTGTCGAGCATAGCCGCAAGCAGGTTGTTCGCCGCGCCGATCGCGTGCATATCGCCTGTGAAATGGAGGTTAATATCCTCCATCGGCACGACCTGCGCATATCCGCCGCCTGCCGCGCCGCCTTTAATGCCGAAAACAGGACCGAGCGACGGCTCGCGCAGGGCGATGACCGTCTTTTTGCCGAGGGCGGAAAGCGCGTCGCCAAGCCCGACCGAAACGGTGGTTTTGCCCTCGCCCGCGGGAGTCGGGTTGATCGCGGTGACCAAAATCAGCTTGCCGTCGGGCTTATTCTGCACGCGGCGGATCACATCATAGCTGATTTTGGCTTTGTATTTTCCGTAATGCTCGAGGTCGTCGCCGCGAAGATCCAGCTTTGCCGCTACTTCGTCGATCGGGAGCATTTTTGTGCTTTGGGCTATCTCAATATCGGATTTAAATTCCATAAAATCACCTCATACAGTTGTTATCTCTGTTTGCTGTCCTGCTCGAATGTGAGTTTTTCAAGCAGCTGGTCAAGGCTCATCTGGGCGGTGGAGCCGTCT
>JBJEQI010000222.1:0-1751 GCA_051881675.1 Acutalibacteraceae bacterium | reverse complement strand
GCGCGGCTAAAATGCTGTCGCCCGAGCAGTCGATAAAAATATCCGCCTCAATATAATGGGTCTGATATGTAGTCAGCTGCCAGCCGTAAACCGCCCGAATATGCCCCTCGTCCGCCATTTCGATATCGTTTACCGTGCAGTTAAGAAGACTTTCAAGCCCCGGCTGAAAGCGCACGGCCTCAAACAGCACCGCATCCCAGATCGGATAGCTCCGCGTAGGGTTGCGATACATATTGTTAAGCACCAGCTCTTCAAATATGCCTGTTTCGCGCCTGTTGCTCCCGTGCGCGCCGAGCGGCCACATGCGGATTTCAGAGGAGCAGTTTCCGCCGAAAACGGGGCGGTCATGCACCAGAATAACTTGGCTCCCCCTGCGCGCGGCGGCAATGGCGGCGCACATTCCCGCAAGGCCTCCGCCTATCACGCAAATGTCCGCCTTATGTTTTTTCATGTTTCAGCCTGCGTGATCATACTCTTCTTTCTTTATTATACTCTGCGGTAATGGTAAAAAATACTGGATGAATGGCAACAATAATAAATCATTATCACAAATACTTTACTTTTATGCAACATAATTTTAGAGGAAAAATAAATCGGAGAAAAGCAAGAACCGCATCAGAGCAAAGCGAACACCTTGTTCTGATGCGGCACGCATAATAACAATTCATCCCGTTACATACCCGATGCGATCATCGTTGCATCATTGGCAATCTCCTTGGGTAGGCCGAGCTGTCCCGCAATGCCGATAATGCCGGTAATAATCGGAATGAAGCACAAAAACCATCCGACGACGCAAGCAATGATTTTTCCGGTCCAGTCTGCGTCGGAAAAGTTGATACTCAACGTATCGTTTACCATCATACACGTCGCCTTGATGCCTTTGCCCATGCCCAAAAGGGTGTTTATCCCTCCTGTGCCCTTGTCAAAGGTGATCATGCAGGTTCCGTTCATGTTTGCCACATTCACCATGTAGCCTTTCGACCGATAGGTATCCGCCAGCTGATTGGCAAAAAGATCCATACGAAAATCGGGCTTAACATTCATCATTACATTATTCGCCATTTTATAACCTCCTGAAAAATATTGATGACTTATTATTGTCCGGCAAGCCAAACAATGAATAACAAGAATAAGGATACCGCGCCGAGCACCGTTTCCGCCGTTTTACTGCGGCAAACCGCGTCGGACGCTATGTATATATAGATAACATACGCCGTCTGAGCCGCAAACAGCAGATACAGCGGATGATACCGAAACGCCGCGTCGAAATCCCACCGCAAAGCAGCAAGAAAGGCGCGTGTCAACCCGCACCCCGGGCAACCCCTGCCGAAAACAGCTTGAAAGGGACATCGATACCCGCCGAAAAAAACCAATAGTGACGCCGCTGTCACGATTCCGATTCTTTTTATATAAACCGCCCGCCGCATCGGTCATCGGCACCCCCTATTTCGCTGTATCCGAGTATGAAAAAATGCATTTGCACTTATATAGGTGCATAAAGAGTATAGCACATCAGTATAATAAAGTCAAGTGTTTTTTGTTCCGAAATAAGTGCAAAGAGATGTGCGACTATGAATGCAACGGTAGAAAAGAGAATAGGCAATAATATTCGGATTCTGCGCGAAGGGGCGCGCTTGACTCAGGAACAGCTGTCCGCGAAGCTGCAGGTTCTGGGGTGCGACATTACCAGAAGCGCTGTTGCCAAAATCGAAGTCGGTCAGCGTCATCTCTATCCCGATGAAATTGTGCTG
>JBJEQI010000221.1:0-7449 GCA_051881675.1 Acutalibacteraceae bacterium | reverse complement strand
AGACGCCGCTCAGCTGATGGGCGTCAATGTTAACCGCACGATTTCGCTGACCTTCGCGATCGGTTCGGCGCTTGCCGCCGTCGCGGGCGTGCTTCTCTGCTCGGCATATCCGACGCTGTCCGCTACTACGGGCGCGATGCCCGGAATCAAGGCGTTTGTCGCCGCGGTCTTCGGTGGTATCGGCTCGATTCCCGGCGCGATGATCGGCGGTATTGCGATCGGCATTATCGAGATTTTGAGCAAGGCGTACATTTCCACGCAGCTTGCCGACGCGATCGTTTTTGCGGTGCTGATCATCGTGCTGATCGTCAGACCGACCGGCATACTCGGCAAAAAGGTGAACGAAAAGGTTTGATCTTTCGTCTTCACTGCTCGATTTAAACTAAAGCTCGGAAAGGAATTGTTTTCGGATGAATTCAAAATTACTCAAGCCGCAGACCAGAAAAAGCTTTGTTACATACGGGCTGCTGCTTGTCACATTCGCCGTGGTTCAGGTCTTCATTTCCACAGGCAGTATCACCAGTATGCTCAAGGACCTGCTGGTTCCGCTGTGCGTGTATTCCATGCTTGCCGTGTCGCTGAATCTGACGGTCGGCATTTTGGGTGAGCTGAGTCTTGGCCAGGCGGGATTTATGTGCATCGGCGCTTACAGCGGCGCGATCTTCTCGGCACTCACGAAGGATATTGTTGACCAAAGTTGGATTCGTTTCCCCGCCGCGCTGCTGATCGGTGGCATTGCGGCGGCGATCTTCGGTATTTTGATCGGTATTCCGGTTCTTCGCCTGCGCGGCGACTATCTGGCAATCGTTACGCTCGCGTTCGGCGAGATCATCAAAAATGTGTTTGCTTCGATGTATCTGGGCATCGACGGGAGCGGACTGCATCTCTCGCTGAAAAGCGTATCGGATCTGAATATGCAGCCCGACGGTAAAATGCTGATCAACGGCGCGCTCGGCATCTCGGGAACGCCGTCGGACGCGAACTATATCATCGGATTCGTGCTGTTGTTGCTGACGCTGATCGTTGCCTATAATTTTGTCAATTCGCGCACCGGCAGAGCGGTCATGGCGATACGCGACAACCGCATTGCCGCCGAGGCTACGGGCATCAACATTACGAAATACAAGCTGATCACCTTTGCCGTGACCGCGTTTTTGGCGGGCATCGCGGGTGCCTTGTATTCGCACAATATTTATACGCTTCAGGCGTCAAAGTTCGATTATAATATGTCCATACTGATCCTCGTTTTCGTCGTTTTGGGCGGTATGGGCAATATCCGGGGCAGTGTTATCGCCGCCGTTGTGCTGACGCTGCTGCCCGAGCTGCTGCGTTCGCTGAGCAACTATCGTATGCTGCTCTATGCGATCATACTGATCATTATGATGCTTCTGACATCCAACCCCACTTGCAGAGCATTTTTGCAAAAGCTGACCGACAATGTCAAAAAGTTTGTTTTTAAGGTCGTTTTGCGGCGGGACAATGCCGAAAAGGAGGCGGAATAACATGGCGGACATGACTGAAAATAACGCCGCCGTCATGAACACGGCGGGGGAAAATATCCTCGAGGTGAATCATCTCGGTATTTCGTTCGGCGGTCTTCGCGCGGTCGATGATTTCAATCTTTCTGTTAAAAAAGGCGAGCTTTACGGCCTGATCGGCCCCAACGGCGCAGGAAAAACCACCGTTTTCAATATGCTGACGGGCGTTTACAAGCCGACGGACGGTGAGATACTCCTTTCGGGCAAGAACATTACGGGCAAAAATACGATCGGAATTAACAAGGCGGGAATTGCCAGAACGTTTCAGAACATCCGTCTGTTCGGCGGGATGAGCGTTTTGGATAACGTCAAGGTCGGTCTTCACAACCAGATCAAATACGGTTTTGTCACAGGAACACTGCGGCTGCCGCGCTTTTTTAGCAGCGAGCGCCGCATGAACGAGAGAGCCATGGAGCTGCTGTCGGTTTTTGATCTCGATAAGGAGCGCGATTACCTTGCGTCGAATCTGCCCTACGGCAAGCAGCGCAAGCTGGAGATCGCGCGTGCGCTCGCAACCGACCCGAAGCTGCTGCTGCTCGATGAGCCTGCGGCGGGCATGAACCCGAATGAAACGCAGGAGCTGATGGATACGATCCGTTTTGTGCGCGAAAAATTCGATATGACGATATTGCTGATTGAGCACGATATGCGGCTGGTCGGCGGTATTTGCGAGAAGCTGACGGTGCTGAACTTCGGTCAGGTGCTGACAAGCGGCGACACCGCGGCGGTGCTGAACGATCCTGAGGTTATTGCCGCTTATCTCGGCGATTAAGGAGGATTTACCAATGTCTATGCTTGAAATCAAGGATCTTGAGGTCTATTACGGCGTTATCAAAGCGATCAAGGGGATATCCTTCGAGGTCAATCAGGGCGAGGTCATCGCGCTGATCGGCGCCAACGGCGCGGGCAAGACCACCGTGCTTCATACGATTTCGGGGCTGATCCGCCCCAAGAACGGCGAGGTTATCTTTGAGGGGAAGAACCTTGTTAAGGTATCTCCCGATAAGATTGTTGAAATGGGAATTGCGCAGGTGCCTGAGGGCAGGCGCGTGTTTGCCAACCTTTCGGTTTATGAGAATCTGAAGCTCGGCGCATACACCAGAAGCAATGTTGCGGAGATTGCCGAGAGTTTGGAGAGCGTTTATCAGCGTTTCCCGCGGCTCAAGGAGCGCAAAAAGCAGCTGGCTGGCACGCTTTCGGGCGGTGAACAGCAGATGCTGGCAATGGGCCGCGCCCTGATGTCCAAGCCGAAGATCATTTTGATGGATGAGCCGTCCATGGGGCTTTCCCCGATTCTGGTCAGCGAGATTTTCGATATTATAAGAGCAATCAGCGAGCAGGGAACGACCGTTCTGCTGGTTGAGCAGAATGCGAAAAAAGCGCTCCAGATCGCCGATCGCGCGTATGTTCTGGAAACGGGCACGATTTCGCTTTCGGGCGACGCCGACGAGCTGATGCACAACGAGCAGGTCAAAAAAGCCTATCTCGGCGAGTAATGCCGCGGCGCTTGCTATACACTCGCAAAGCTGACGGGCGTTTGACAGCGAAAGGGCAGTTCTCATAGCTGCGGCTGTGAGAATAAAACAAAGGACGGGTAAAACGCATGATTGAGTCCAGATGCGGAATTTTATGCAGCGAATGCGCCTACCGCGAGCAGGTCGGGTGTCAGGGATGCGTGCATATTGAGAAACCGTTTTGGGGCGACAGCTGCCCGCTAAAGGCTTGCTGCGAGTCAAAGGCGCAGGAGCATTGTGGCGAGTGCGATAATTTTCCCTGTGATTTGTTAAAACAATTTGCCTATGACAAAAATCAGGGCGACAACGGTCAGCGAATCGAGCAATGCCGATGCTGGAATGACAGCGGGGCAGGGAAATAATTTTCACCGCGGCGTTTTCGCGGAAGTATCGCTCTTTTTGAACGGTATAGAATTTCAAATTGTAATCAAAAAAGCAGTGCGGAGAATCCGCACTGCTTTTTTGATTGCGGCGGGGGAGCGCCACATATTTTCAGTCAATTTTACTGCTTTTGCATGATGCAAGCAGGTAAAAATTTACAACAGCCCCTGCATTTCGGGGAACGGCTCAAGGCTGCGCTTTAAGATGCCGTTCATATGCGCGATGGCGATACCGTAGTTGAGCATAGGCACATTTTCGCTCGCTGCGGTTTCGACTCTGTGCTGCATTTCGCGCTCGTTGAGCATACATCCGCCGCAGTGAATGATCAGCGCGAACTTTGACAGATCGCTCGGAAATTCGCCGCCCGAGGTAAAGGCAAAATTCAGCTGCTTGCCCGTAAACTCGCTCAGCCACTTCGGGATTTTGACCGAACCGATGTCGTCGCACTGGCGGTGATGGGTGCAGCCCTCGGAGATCAGCACGCAGTCGCCGTCCTTCAGCTCGTTCATGGCGCGGGCGGCTTTCACCGCGGCGGGCAGAGAGCCCTTATACCGCGCGAAGAGGATGGAAAACGAGGTGAGCAATATATCGCTCGGCGTGTCCTTCGCCACCGACCGAAATGCTTGCGAATCGGTGATGACCAGCTTCGGTTTTTTGTGCAGGGAGGCAAGCGTTTGCCGCAGCTCGGTATCGCGGGAAACAACGGCGATCGCGCCTGCTTCCAGAATATCGCGGATCGTCTGCTGCTGCGGCAGAATCAGTCTGCCTTTCGGCGCCGCCGAGTCGATCGGCACGACCAGCACAACAACGTCGCCAGGGGCGAGCAGATCGGCGACGATTCTTTTGGTGTTTTCGGCGCCTTTCGACAGCCGCGCGATCATTTCTTTCAGCTCATGAATGCCCTCGCCGCTTTCGGCGCTGACATAAACGGCATTTTCGTGCGAAGAAACGGCGGTTGCGGCTTTATTTTCCAGCAGATCGGACTTATTGAACGCCAGAATATAGCGGATTTTCTTATCCTTGAAAATCTCGATCAGCCGCTCGTCCTCTTTTGTAAGACCGAGCGACGCGTCGACCACCAGCACGGCAACGTCGGTGATATTCAATGTTTGCATAGTGCGCTCGACGCGCAGAGCGCCAAGCTTTCCCTCGTCGTCAATGCCGGGGGTGTCGATGACGACCACAGGCCCCATCGGCAGCAGCTCCATGGCTTTTTTGACAGGGTCGGTAGTGGTGCCGAGAATGTCCGAAACAACGGCGAGTTTCTGCCCCGTCACGGCGTTGACTACGCTGGATTTTCCTGCGTTTCTGCGCCCGAAAAAGCCGATATGAACTCTTTCGGACGATACTTGATCATTGAGTCCCATTTTTTATCCTTTCAGAGGGTGAGTCAGCCTGAATCCGCCGCGCGGCGGGCAGGCAGGGTAAGTTATCGCGAATTAAAATCTAAAATCGCGGCTGTTTGAATTCTTGATCTCGCGGATATGCTCGGCGGCGATAGCGCGCACCTTTTCTTTCGGAATCTTCTCCAGCTCGCGCTCGATCATGGCAAATCCCGTCTTTTTGGTTTCCTCCGACGCATAATCGGTGAGGTATTCGCAAAGCGTCATCAGCGCGTTGGGGTGACAGCAGTTGAGAATCTGCCCGTTTTTGCAAAGGCTCATAAAGCGGTCGCCCGTTCTTCCCTCGCGGTAGCACGCGGTGCAGAAAGAGGGAATATGGTCCATCTTCATCAGCCAGTGAACGACCTCGTCGAGGGTGCGCTGGTCAGAAACGTCGAACTGCTCGGAATCGTGCGGGCGTTCCTCTTCGGTGTAGCCGCCGACCGATGTGCGCGACGCGCCGCTGATCTGCGAAATGCCGAGTCTCAGCGCCTTTTCACGCACCGCCTGATTTTCGCGGGTGGAGATGATCATGCCCGTATAGGGAACGGCGATGCGGATGCAGGCGATAATCCTCTCAAACATCTCGTCGGACAGGCTGTTGTCAAATTCATCGGGGTCGATGTCATCGGCGGGCTTTAAGCGCGGCACGCTGATTGTGTGCGGGCCGACGCCGTGAACCGCCTCGAGATGCTCGGCGTGCATGAGAAGCCCCGCGAATTCATAGCGGTACTTATCCAGCCCGAACAAAACGCCCAGTCCGACGTCGTCTATGCCGCCATCCATGGCGCGGTCCATCGCCTCGGTATGATAGTCATAATCGTGCTTTGGACCGGTGGGGTGCAGTTCGAGATAACTCTTTTTGTGATAGGTTTCCTGAAACAGGATATAGGTGCCGATGCCCGCGTCTTTCAGCTTTTTGTAGTTTTCAACGGTGGTGGCGGCGATGTTGACGTTTACGCGGCGGATAGCGCCGTTTTTATGCTTGATGCTGTAGATCGTTTTGATACATTCGAGGATATACTCGATCGGGTTGTTCACGGGATCCTCACCCGCCTCGATCGCCAATCGCTTGTGACCCATATCCTGAAGCGCGATAACCTCCGCTTTAACCTCTTCCTGCGTGAGCTTTTTGCGAGCGATGTGCTTGTTTTTGAAGTGATACGGGCAGTAAAGGCATCCGTTTACGCAATAGTTGGACAGATACAGCGGCGCAAACATAACGATACGGTTGCCGTAGAATGCGAGCTTGATCTCCTCGGCGAGCTTGAACATTTCCTCGATCTTTTCGGGGATGTCGCAGGCGAGCAGAACTGATGCTTCGCGGTGGGTCAGCCCTGCGCAGTGCGTGCCGTCGGCGGTTTTGCGGGGGCGCGCCTTTTCGAGAATGCTGTCGATCAGCTCGACGTTATGCTTGTTTTCATCGGCGTATTTCAGCGTTTCGAGGATTTCCTCGTCGCTGATAAACTCCTCTGCTTTGAGTGATTTCGGATTATACGTTGCCATGGTGTGATGTTCCTTTCGTGGTGATTGGTGGCTAAAGCAAATGAAATGCTGTTAGTTGCTGATAATATCTCCGCGGGAGATGACCGTTTGATAACCGATCGAACGCATTCTGCGCTCCAGGCAGTCCCTGCACTGCGCGGATTCTTCGCCTGTGCAGATCTTATTGTCATACAGCTCATACTTTTTTCGGACCGAGACGGGCGACAGATTCGGCATGACGACATTCGCGCCCGCGAGGATGCCTTTTTCCCGCCCGCTGCTGTCGATCGTGCCGAGCGCGGTGGTCGCGGGGAGCAGGATGTTCGGCTTGATCAGCCGTATGATCGACAAAAGGTACAGCGTCAGCTCGAGCGCGCCCGCCGCGCAGTCGGCAAAGGGGGTGGCGGCGTGCGGGATGAACGGACCGATTCCGCACATTTCGGGGCTGAATTCCTCGATGAATTTCAGGTCCTTCGCCAGCGTTTTTGCCGTTTGATACGGCGAGCCGACCATGAATCCGCACCCGACCTGATAGCCGATGCGCTTGAGCTGCTGCAGGCAATCCATGCGGTTGTCAAACGACATATTCTGCGGGTGAAGCTTGCCGTAATGCGCGCGGTCGGCGGTTTCATGGCGCAGAAGATAGCGGTCGGCGCCCGCCGCAAACAGAGCTGCGTAGCTTTCCTCCGAGCGCTCGCCGAGCGAGAGCGTCACCGCGCAGTCGGGGTGATTTTGCTTGATTTTTTTAATGATGTCGCAGAGGATTTCATCGGTGAAATACCCGTCCTCCCCGCCTTGCAAAACAAAGGTGCGAAAGCCCAAGTCATACCCCTCGCGGCAGCAGGCGAGAATATCGGTTTCGCTCAGCCGATAGCGGTCGCAGGAGATGTTGCTTCGCCGAATTCCGCAGTATAGACAGTCGTTTTTGCAGATGTTGCCGATTTCGATCAGCCCGCGCAAAAACACGGCGTTTCCGTAGACCTTTCGGCGGGCGGCATCGGCTTTTTCGGCCGCATATTCCGCCGCGGCGAGGTCGCGGTTTTCGATGAGATATTCGTATTCCGAAAGCTTAAGCGAATGCTCATGACCAAGACGGTCGATCAAATTTTTCAGGATGTCATTCATGGGAGATCACGTTTGAATAAGCGG
>JBJEQI010000220.1:0-7456 GCA_051881675.1 Acutalibacteraceae bacterium | reverse complement strand
AAGGCTCTTGCGGGTGGCAAGATAGTCGTTATACGCCGACTGCAAAAGCTCATCCTCGAACTTCACGCTGTCGATCGTGGTCAAAAACGTGGTATGACGGCAGTGATCCGACCAATAGGTGTCGATCATCTTGATCTCGGTGATGGTGGGGTCGCGGCGCTCGGAAATAAAATACTGCTGACAGAACTTGATATCGTCAAAATCCATTGCCAGCCCCTGCGCCGCGCGGAACTGCTCCAGCTGCTCATCGTCAAAGCCGATAAATCCGTCCAGCGTTTTCACCGTCGTCGGGATCTCATAGTTCTGACTGAGCGTTTCATATGTGTCCAGGCTCGCCTCGCGCGACTCGACGGGGTTGATCAGGTGATGCTTGATTGCGCAAAGCTCATCCTCGGTAACATCGCCGTAGATCAGATACACCTTGGCGCTTTTGACGATCGGGCGCTCCGAGCGCGAAATGATCTGAATGCACTGCGCTGCGGAATCGGCACGCTGATCGAACTGCCCCGGCAGATACTCGGTCGCAAAAACCTTGCAGTCCGAGGTGTCGCACAGCTCATAAGAAACATCGTCGAGCTGCGGCTCGGAAAAAACCGTTTTGATCGACTGCTCAAACAGCGCTTTATCAATCTTTTCCACATCATAACGGTTAAAAACGCGAACCTTTTCCACCGATTTAATCATCAGAAGATGACGAATCTCGTGGCGCAGTTCGCGGGCTTCATTGTCCAGCCCCGCCTTTTTTTCAACATATACTCGATAAACCATTTTTCAGTTCCTTTCAAAGCATTTGAGCGCACGAGCGCCGATGTCTTTTCTGAAATATGCATTTTCAAATCGGATTTTTCCGACCGCTTCATAGGCGCGGTCGACCGCCTCCCCCAGCGTATCCGCCGTTGCCACCGCGCCGAGCACGCGCCCGCCCGCGGTTTTCAGCACGCCGCCGTCCAGCTTCGCGCCCGCGACAAAAACGCTGTCGGCGATTTCCTCCGGAAATTCCAGCTCAAAGCCGCTCTCGTATTGAACGGGATACCCCTTTGACGCCATCACGACGCAGCAGGCGGATTGATCATAAAACTCCACGTCGATCTCGCCGAGCCGCTCCTCCTCGACTGCCTGCATGATCTCAAACAGATCGGTTTTGAGCAGCGGCAGAACGACCTGCGTTTCGGGGTCGCCGAAACGGCAGTTGTATTCAATGACTTTCGGACCGTTTTCGGTCAGCATCAGCCCGAAGTACAAACAGCCCTTAAAGGTTCTGCCCTCCGCGTTCATCGCCCGAACGGTCGGCATAAAGATCGTATCCATGCAGATTTTTGCGATTTCATCGGTATAATACGGGTTCGGCGCGATCGTTCCCATGCCGCCCGTGTTCAGCCCCTCGTCATGATCGAGCGCGCGCTTATGATCCATCGAAGAGATCATCGGAACGACCGTTTTACCGTCGGTAAAGGAAAGCACCGACACCTCGGGGCCCGTCAAAAACTCTTCGATGACGATCTTCGAGCCGCTCTCGCCGAATTTTTTATCCTGCATCATCTCAACGACCGCCTGCTTCGCGTCCTCCGCCGACTCGGCGATCACAACGCCCTTGCCGAGCGCCAGACCGTCCGCCTTGATGACGATGGGAGGGGTCAGCGTATCAATATACGCCGTCGCCGCGTCCATCTCGGTAAAGGTTTCGTAAGCGGCGGTCGGAATGCCGTATTTTTTCATCAAATTCTTGGAAAAGATCTTCGAGCCTTCGATGATCGCCGCATTTTTCGACGGGCCGAAGCACGGAATACCCTTTTCATGCAGTGCGTCGACCATGCCGAGCACCAGCGGGTCGTCGGGCGCAACCACCGCAAAATCAATGCTATTCTTGACTGCGAAATCCACCGCGGCTTCAATATCCGTTGCCCGGATGTTCACACACTCGGCGTCGGCGGCGATTCCGCCGTTGCCGGGCAGCGCATAAATCTTGTCGATCTTGTCGCTTTTTTTGAGGCTTTTGATGATCGCGTGCTCTCTGCCGCCGCCTCCGATTACCATGATTTTCATAAATTCATTCCGCCCTTCTCAGTTTTTTGCCGCTTTTATGGCGGCGGCTGTCCGTTGAACCGACTGCGGCAAAATAATCCACTCCGCCTGCTCCATAATCCTGCGCTGGAGAATTTCGGGGGTATCCCCCTCCTCGATCTCCACCGCCTTTTGCATGATGATCTTGCCGCCGTCGGGAATTTCGTTGACAAAATGCGTCGTCGCGCCCGAAACCTTAACGCCGTAATTCAGCGCCGCCTCGTGAACGCGAAGCCCGTAGAACCCCTTGCCGCAAAAAGCGGGTATCAGCGACGGATGCACATTGATAATGCGGTTTTCATACCTTTTTGTAAAATCCGCCGAAAGAATGCTGAGGAATCCCGCCAAAACGATCAGCTCAATCTCGTTTTCCTCCAAAATGCGGAGGATTTCGCTTTCAAAATCCTGCTGGCTCGCCATTTCTTTTCGGGGGACGACCGCAGTCGGTATTCTCGCATTTTCGGCGCGGGTCAGCGCATAGGCGCCGCGGGCGCTCGACAGCACCAGACTAAGATCGGCGTCGCGGATAACGCCCGCGCTCACCGCGTCGATCAGCGCCTGAAGATTGGTTCCGCCGCCCGAAACAAACACCGCTGTTTTGATATTCTGCATGATCATCCCGCCCTTTTTACTCAATTATGAAAGGATAACGCCTTCCTCGCCTGCCACGGTCCTGCCGAGAACATACGCGTCCTCGCCCGCCGCTTTCAGCACCTCGAGTGCCCGATCTGCCTCGCTCTCGGCGACGATCACGATCATGCCCACGCCCATGTTAAAGGTATTGAACATCTCGCGCTCGGAAATGCCGCCGCGCTGCGCAATAATATCAAAGATCGGAGGCGTTTTGACCGCCGATTTTTCGATCTGCGCCGCAATGCCGTCAGGCAGGGCGCGGGGAATATTCTCAAAGAATCCGCCGCCGGTGATATGCGCGATCGACTTGACGTTCACCGCGTCGAGCAGCGAGAGAATCGGTTTGACATAGATCTTTGTCGGGCAAAGCAAAACCTCGCCCAGCGTTTTTCCGCCGTATTCGGGCAGCTTCTCGTCGAGCACGCCCGCCGACTCTACGTCAAACACCTTTCGAACCAGCGAAAAACCGTTGGAATGGAAGCCGCTCGAGGGCAGACCGATGATCACATCGCCCGCCGAAACGGAAGATTTATCTAAAATTTTCGACTTGTCGACAACGCCGACCGAGAAGCCCGCGACGTCATATTCGTCCACATCGTAAAAACCGGGCATCTCCGCCGTTTCACCGCCGACCAGCGCGCAGCCCGACTGAACGCAGCCCTCCGCCACGCCGCTGACGATCTCGGCAACCCTTTCGGGAACATTTTTGCCCACGGCAATATAATCGAGGAAAAGCTGGGGCTTTGCGCCGCAGCAGATAATATCGTTGACGCACATGGCAACGCAGTCGATACCGATTGTGTCGTGCTTGTCCATAAGGAACGCCAGCTTTAATTTGGTTCCGACGCCGTCGGTTCCGCTGACGAGCACCGGCTCGGTGATTCCGTTCATATCGAGCGCAAGCATACCGCCAAAGCCGCCGATATCATCCAGCACGCCCGCTGTTTTGGTGCGCATAACGTGCTCTTTCATAAGCGAGACCGCCTTATATCCGGCGGTGATGTCCACCCCCGCCGCCTTATAGGAATCGCTGAAGCTGTTAGTATTCACGGCAAATTCTCCTTTTGTTTCACGGTTTATTTAATGGATTTTTCCGGCTTGGTTTCGGAAAGTTTCTTTTCAAATCTGTTTTTGTTGCTGTGTTCGGGAACCTCGGTGGGGTACTTTCCGCTGAAGCAAGCGGTGCAAAAACCGCTCGGCCCGCCGCTCGGGCAAAGCTTGGTCACATTCTCGACGCTTAAATATCCGAGACTGTCGACTCCGATCAGCTTTGCGATCTCCTCGACCGAATGGTTATTGGCAATCAGCCCCTCTTTCGAGTCGATGTCGGTGCCATAGTAGCACGCGTCGACGAAAGGCGGCGCGGAAACCCGCATATGCACCTCCGCCGCGCCCGCATCACGCAGTATTTTCACAATACGCGCGCAGGTTGTGCCGCGGACGATCGAATCGTCGATCAGAACAATGCGCTTGCCCTTAACGGTATCCGAAACGGGGTTCAGCTTAATGCGGACCTTGTCCTCGCGCGACTTCTGCCCCGGCGAGATAAAGGTGCGCGCCACGTATTTATTCTTGATCAGACCGATGCCGTAGGGAATCCCCGACGCGCGGGAATATCCCACCGCGGCGTCGATTCCGCTGTCGGGAACGCCGATCACGATATCCGCCTCGACCGGATGCTCTTTCGCCAGATATTCGCCCGCTTTCAGCCTTGCGGCGTGAACCGAGCAGCCCTCGATGACCGAATCGGGGCGAGCAAAATAAATGTACTCAAACACGCACATTTTCTCAGGCGCTTTGCCGCAGTGATCGGTGATCGAGCGAACGCCGTGCTTATCGAAAACAACGATCTCGCCCGGCAAAATATCTCTTATCAGCTTCGCGCCGACGGTATCGAGCGCGCAGCTCTCCGAGGCGACGACATACGCGCCGTCGTCCGTCATGCCGTAGCAAAGCGGGCGGAATCCGTATTCATCGCGGGCGGCGATCAGCTTTGAAGGGGACATGATCACCAGCGAATACGCGCCCCGTATCTTATCCATCGCACGGTTCACCGCCTGCTCGATTGAGGGGGCGGTCAGCCGCTCTTTGGTGATGATATAAGAAATAACCTCGGTGTCGCTGGTGGTGTGGAAAATAGAGCCGCCCAACTCCAGCTCGTTGCGCAGCTCATAGGAATTGACAAGATTGCCGTTGTGCGCGAGCGCCATTCTTCCTTTGATGTGGTTGACAACGATCGGCTGCGCGTTGAGCCTGCCGTTAGACCCCGTAGTGCCGTAGCGGCAGTGGCCGACAGCCATGTTCCCCTCGCCGAGCGAATCCAGCCGCTCGCGGGTGAAAACATCATTGACAATGCCTGTATCCTTGAACGAATTGAACACACCGTCATCGTTGACCACAATACCGCAGCTTTCCTGACCGCGGTGCTGCAATGCAAACAATCCGTAATATGCGCTTGCGGCAACATCTCTTGTATCGGGCGCAAAAATGCCGAATACGCCGCATTCTTCTCTTAATGAGGACATCTTTCTACCAATCTTTCTGTATAGTGGCTGAACTGAAATGTTAATCGCAGCCCGCCGATTATTCGCCGAGCAGACGCTTCATAACCTCTTGATAAGCGTCTTCGACGTTGCCGAGATCGCGTCTGAACCGGTCTTTATCCAGCTTTTCGTGGGTCGTAGCATCCCAGAAACGGCAGGTGTCGGGAGAAATCTCGTCGGCAAGAACGATCTCGCCGTCGGCAGTTTTGCCGAACTCGAGCTTGAAGTCTACCAAGTCGATATTGACCTTTTTGAAAAACTCTTTCAGGAAATCGTTGATCTTGAAGGTGAGCGCCGAAATAGTGTCGAGATCCTCTTTGGTCGCCCAGCCGCAAGCCAGAATATGATAATCGTTGACCATGGGATCGCCGAGTGCGTCGTCCTTATAGCAGTACTCCAGCGTCGGGCAGAGAAGATTGGTTCCCTCTTCCACGCCGAAGCGCTTGGAAAAAGAGCCCGCGGCGATATTCCGGACAATAACCTCCAGCGGAACGATGGTCACCTTTTTCACAACGGTTTCGCGGTCATTCAGCTCCTCGACGAAATGGGTCGGAACGCCCTCTTTCTCCAGCAGCTGCATCAAATAGTTGGTCAGGCGGTTGTTGATCGCGCCTTTGCCCGCGATCGTGCCCTTTTTCAGGCCGTTAAACGCGGTCGCGTCGTCCTTATAAGAAACGATGCAAAGGTTCTCGTCGCTCGTCGCATAAACCTTTTTTGCCTTACCCTCATACATCTGAACCGTTTTTTCAACACTCATTTTCAATTCCTCCGTTAATGTTCGTGTTCTGAATTTATCGTATACCCGCTCCAGTCGGGCATTTTGCCTGAATCAATATGTGCCTTTTCGGTTATTTGTTAAATTCTTCGGCGATTTTTTTATCGGCGGCAAGCACCTTATTCGCACCCGCGTGCCTTGCTTCGTCGAGCTTTTCTGCCAAAGCGTCATCCGACACCGAAAGAATCTCGATCGCCGAAAGAGCGGCGTTCTTCGCGCCGTCGATCGCTACGGTCAGCACGGGGATTCCCGCCGGCATCTGCACGGTGGAGAGCAGAGCGTCCATACCGTCGAGCACCGACGCCTTGACGGGGATGCCGATCACCGGCAGTGTGGTATTGGCGGCGATCGCTCCCGCCAAATGCGCCGCTTTACCCGCTGCGGCGATGATCGCGCCGAAGCCGTTTCGGCGGGCGTTCACCGAAAATTCCCGCGCCTCGATAGGAGTGCGGTGCGCGGAAAAAACATGCACCTCAAAAGGCACGCCGAACTCCGCCAGCGTGTCGACAGCGCCCCGAACGACGGGCAGATCGCTGTCGCTTCCCATAATCACGGCAACTTTTTTCATTTTCATAAACTCCGTTTCCTTGTTATTGGTCAAAAGCCGCGCGCCGGGGGCGCAGATCGCGTGATGAGCGGGCGCATTCTTGGTTTTGAAAAACAAAAACCGCCGGCAAATCGAAATTCACCGACAGCGCAGCTTTGATCTGTCTTTATGCAATTTCCCCTCTGCGGCGGATGCAACAATTTTGCAGACAAAGCGAAAAGCGACTCCCGCAGCCGCAGCGAAGGCGGCACTTTTCGGCAGACGTACCCCGCGGGGAGCCGCCTTGCCGCAGATAAAGAGAGTGCGGCGGGAATCGGCATGATCGGTATAACTGCAAACGCCGATACGCTGAACCACCTGTGCCATTTCGCCTCACCCCGCCAAAAGATACTATAATTTTATCATATGAAAATTGCAGTGTCAATAGCGGAAAATCTTTTTGCCGTTTTGCATAAAACTGCGGTTTTGCAACCCGATTTTTTTACATTTTTGACTTTAAACGCCGCTTTTTCGGAATGTTTTTGCTTATTTGTCATTTTATGAGCGATTTTACAGGATTTAAAATTGACAATCGCCGCTTTGCGGTGTATAATAAACTCATCAATCTTGTTTGCCTGATGTCAAAGAGGCTGATCTTCTGAGAGAAAGGCGCCGAATACCGATTATCCGCGCGGAGCGTTTTGCCGACCGCGCTGAGGATTTGTGCGGCCGCCTGATCGGGCGGTCTTTTTTGTTGGGCAAACGCAGGGAAAGGACGGCGGAATATTTATGGAAACCCGCGTTGCCGTTATGGGCATCATCATCGAAAATACAGACAGCGCCGAGGAGCTGAACCGCCTGCTGCACGGCTATGGCGACTATATTATCGGCAGAATGGGCATCCCGTATAAGAAAAAG
>JBJEQI010000219.1:0-1762 GCA_051881675.1 Acutalibacteraceae bacterium | reverse complement strand
TACAGGATAAACGCCGCGATCGCATAGACTGCAACATCCGCAAACATATAGACCGCCAGCGGGATGAACAGATTTACGCCGCCTTTTTTGACCAGCGCAAACTCATCGTCGCTCTCGTCGCTGTTTTTCCATTCGTCTATCGCCGAAAAAACATGGCGTTTATAAAGATTGTCACCGTACAGCCCCAGCAGAACGCGCACGGCAAGCGACAGCAGCGCCAAGATCAGCAGGGTCAGCAGATCGGGACTGGTGAACAGCAGCGCGGGGTTTTGATACGCCGCGGTCATGTGATTGTAAAGGGAATAGGTTGTTCCGTTCATAATGCGCATCATCAGCGAACAGAAAAGGCTGAAAATCGTCATCAGCGAACCTGCCTTGTAGCACTTTCTGCCGAGCAGCCAATACTGCGGGAACAAAAACGCCAGCCAGTTCCATCCGGTTTTCGAGCCGCTGAAAAACATACCCTTAAACACGCGGATATACCGCTTGGCGTTGAAACCGACGCACAAAGCGATCTGCCGCGCGCTCACCTTACCGACGGTATCGCCGTCGGCAACGCCCTCGCTTGCCAGCATCCGCTCGATCGCCTGCTCGCGGGAATCTTCCTCATCGGAAAAATCGTCCGCTCGGTCGGTCATGCGCTCTTCGTTTTCAGGAGAATCAGGATCTCCGCCATCGTCGGAGGACGGCTCGTCCATATTCAGCTTCGGCGGCTGATACTGCATATCGGTCCCGTGAGCCGAGGCAAAAACGCAGCCGTTTGCCTCGTTCCAGCACGCTCTGTGATAGGGTGCGCCGCAGTCGGGGCAGACGACAATATCGTCTTCGTCGAATAATTTTACGCGGCAAACAGGGCATTCGCATCCCTCGTATCTGTTCAAATTATCGCACCTCAAATCTTACTGTTTATCGAGAATATAATATCGAAATACTCTTTTCCGTAGTTATGAAACTCGCCGTTTTTGATCATCTGCCGCAGTTCGTTCGGCGTGACCCATTTGACGGCGGCGACCTCGTCGTTTTGCAGAACAAGGCTGTCTGCGTCGACATTGCACCGCGCCGCCCAAATATCGGTCAGCGAGAACCGCCGAAGGAGCCGCTTGATGCGGGTCGGAGCGTGTCGGTCAAGACGAATTCCCAGTTCCTCGCGCAGCTCTCGGAGCACGGCATGGCGGGAGCTTTCGTCGGCAAACGCGGAGCCGCCTGTCGCCGCCCATTCGCCCGGCATCAGCGGGCGGTCGTCGGTTCGCTTCTGAATCAGGAAATTGCCCTGATCGTCGAGTATCCATATATGCACAACCAGATGGTACTCCCCGCGGGCGAGACCCTTTTTCCCGCGCACGACGGTTTTCCCCGTGCGGTTGCCGTTTTTATCCAGAATATCCCAAACCTCCACCGACGCTCTCACCTCCTGCCGAACGCGTCGTCAAAAAACGTTTATTCTTTATTTTACAATATAACCGCCGTAATATCAAGAAAATTCGGGATTGTTTTTCAATTCGTTCGGTTATTTTACAGTATGTTAATAAATAGCGGCAGCCGATTCAGCGCCGGTCCCCTGCCGCCGCGGAATAGACGCACCCGCAGTAATTCTGGCGGTAGAGCGAATATTGCTTAGAGAGCTCGATCGAGCGCTTGTAGCCTTCCTTTTTCTTGAAATCGGAATACAGATAGTCCACCCCGCATTCGTCTGCGATCTCGCCGCCGATGCGGTTCAGCACCTGCGAATTTTTCAGCGGACTGATTGAAAGCGTGGTGCAAA
>JBJEQI010000218.1:0-1772 GCA_051881675.1 Acutalibacteraceae bacterium | reverse complement strand
CCCGTCATCGAAACGGGGGCGGGCAACTGCCATGTGTATGTGGATGAATTTGCCGACATCGGCAAGGCGGTGAGCATTGTCAATAATGCCAAAACCAGCCGCGTTTCGGTCTGCAACGCGATCGAGAGCCTGCTGGTTCATGAAACTATCGCCGACAAGGCGCTGCCGCTGATTGCCGCTGAGCTGAAAAAGAGCGATGTCGAGATTCGCGGATGCGAGGCCACCTGCCGCATTCTCGGCGAAGACGCCCAACCTGCCACCGAGGAAGATTATGCCACGGAATTTCTCGATTATATCATCTCGGTCAAGATTGTGCGCTCGATTGATGACGCCATTGACCATATTATGAAATACACCAGCGGTCACAGCGAATGTATCGTCACCGAAAGCGTGACAGCCGCCGACAAGTTCACGTCCTCCGTCGACGCCGCCGCTGTTTATGTCAACGCGTCCACCCGCTTTACCGACGGCGGCGAGTTCGGTTTCGGCGCGGAAATCGGCATTTCCACCCAAAAACTGCACGCCAGAGGCCCGATGGGTCTGCGTCAGCTCACCTCATCCAAATACATCGTCACGGGGAACGGCCAGATTCGATGAATCCCCTTTCGGCAAAATCCCCGAAAAATCCGATTATACAATAAAAAATGCTTGACTTTATCGGTCAAATCTGCTATAATTTTTAAGCCGCTTATTGTGGGCATCCGTAAGAGATGCGGGGAAGCTCTCCTCATCCGCCCGATAATAGCGAGTCTTTATGAAAAGAAGGTCAAATCATGTACGCAATTTTTGAAACCGGCGGTAAGCAGTACAGAGCCGAAAACGGCACAGTCCTTTTCGTTGAAAAGCTCAATGCTGCTGAGAATGAAACCGTCACATTTGACAAGGTCCTCCTTGTAAACGACGGCAAGAACACCAAGGTCGGCACTCCCTATCTTTCCGACGTTACCATTACCGCTAAGGTTCTCAAGCAGGGCAAGGATAAGAAGATCACCGTCTTCACCTACAAGCCCAAGAAGAACGAGAAACGCAAGCTCGGCCACAGACAGCCCTATACCAAAATCGAAATCACCGCTGTCGGCGCTGAGGAGAAAAAGCCCACCGCTAAGAAACCGGCTGCTAAAAAGACTGCCGAAGCTAAGGATACCGCTCCCGCAGCGAAAAAGCCCGCCGCTAAAAAGCCTGCGGCTAAGAAACCGGCTGCCGAAAAGCCCGCAGCTGAGAAAGCTGAAAACGCAGCTGAATAACTATGATTCATATCGTCTTTTATATGCATGACGGTGAGATCGGCGGATTCGAAATATCCGGTCATTCCACCGAAAGCGCGGACGATTTCGACGGCAAGCTCGTTTGCTCTGCTGTTTCATCGGCGGCGATTATGGCTGCCAACACTGTGACGGAAATACTCGGCGATAACTCCGAGGTGACGGCGAAGGACGGTTACTTAAAGCTGGCCGTTCAAAACCGCAGGCGCTGTTTTGATGTGCTCGCGGGGCTGAAGCTTCACCTGTCGGAACTTTCGCGCCAGTATCCCGACAAAATCAAACTGTCAGTTCGCGAATAGTTTATTCGCCTGCAACAGATAATAACGAAAGGAAAGGTAGTTACCATGATTTTTGTAAACATACAGTTATTTGCTCATAAAAAAGGTATGGGTTCTACTAAGAACGGTCGCGACAGTGAATCCAAGCGTCTGGGTCTTAAAAAGGGCGACGGTCAGGCAGTTGTTGCCGGCAACATCATCGTTCGTCAGAGAGGAACTCACTTCCATCCGG
>JBJEQI010000217.1:0-1781 GCA_051881675.1 Acutalibacteraceae bacterium | reverse complement strand
AACAACCGCGTAACTGTCATCATTTTATGTAATGATGGGGCGCTGTCTGCATTTCACCGTGCAAATAACGTTTGATGATGTCAAGCATCAGCCCGCTCGCCGAATCTGCGAAGCGGGTTTTTCCATACCCACATCCCCGCAATTCATTTTCTGAAAGGAACATCTACAATGAAACAGTACAATGTCGGAATCATCGGAGCCACAGGCATGGTCGGTCAGCGTTTTGCCACGCTGCTGGACGCGCATCCGTGGTTCAATGTGAAGCTGCTTGCCGCGTCACCGCGCTCGAAGGGCAAGACCTATAAACAGGCGGTCGGCGACCGCTGGAAGCTGGATACCCCCATGCCGAAGTCGATGGAGGATATGGTCATCTACGACGCAACCGCCGATATTGACGAGATCGCCGCCCAGGTTGATTTCGTCTTTTGCGCGGTTGATATGAAAAAGGATGAAATCCGCGCACTGGAAGAGAAATATGCCAAGGCGGAATGCCCCGTTGTTTCCAACAACTCCGCTCACCGCCATACTCCCGATGTGCCGATGGTCGTCCCTGAGTTAAACTTTGATCATATTAACATCATTCCCGCCCAGCGCCGCCGTCTTGGCACCAAGCGCGGCTTTATCGCTGTTAAGTCGAACTGCTCGCTGCAAAGCTATGTTCCCGCGCTCTATCCGCTGGATAAGGCGGGATTTAAGGTCAGCGAGGCGCTCGTCTGCACCTATCAGGCGATTTCAGGCGCGGGCAAGACTTTTGACACCATGCCCGAGATTGTGGATAACGTTATCCCGTTCATCGGCGGCGAGGAGGAGAAATCCGAGCAGGAGCCGCTGAAGATCTGGGGCGAGATTAGTGGTGACGAGATCGTTCCCGCGACCCGTCCCGCGTTTACTGCGCAGTGCCTGCGCGTGCCTGTGTCAGACGGTCACGTCGGCGCGGTATTCGTCCGCTTTGAGAATAAGCCCACGATGGATGAGATGAAGAAGATTTGGGCGGAGTTTTCCTCGAAGCCGCAGGAGCTGGGTCTTCCCAGCGCGCCGAAGCAGTTTTTGCATTATTTTGAGGAGGATAATCTCCCTCAGCCGAAATTGCAGCGCAATCTGGAAAACGGCATGGCGGTTTCGATCGGCAGACTGCGCGAGGATTCGCAGTATGATTATAAGTTCGTCTGCCTTTCCCATAATACTCTCCGCGGCGCGGCGGGCGGCGCAGTGCTTCTTGCCGAGCTTTTGGCGGCGAACGGCTATTTTGACTGATTTTTCAGCCAAATTCACACAAACGGCGGAAAATAATATACTGTAAGCGGACAGAATTTTTAACGAAAGGAAAATTCTTATGAAAAACACGATTTTTACCGGTGCGGGCGTCGCAATTATCACCCCGATGAACAAGGACGGCTCGGTGAATTACGATAAATTGGCGCAGCTGCTGGATGAACAGATCGACGGCGGCACCGACGCGATCATCACTTGCGGTACTACGGGCGAGAGCGCCACTCTTTCGATGGAGGAGCATACCCGCGTGATTGAGTTCACCGTGAATTATGTCAACCATCGAATCCCCGTTATTGCGGGAACGGGATCAAATGAAACCGCGATTGCCGTTAAGATGTCGGTGGAAGCGCAGCAGCACAGCGCAGACGCACTGCTGATAGTGACGCCGTATTATAACAAAACCTCGCAGAGAGGTCTTATTGCGCACTATACCGCCATTGCCGACAGCGTGGACATCCCGATCATCGTTTATAACGTTGCCTCGCGGACGGGCTGCAACATTAAGCCCG
>JBJEQI010000216.1:0-7592 GCA_051881675.1 Acutalibacteraceae bacterium | reverse complement strand
GCAGTCAAATGCGCGATTATACCATAACGCTGTCGCTTTTATGGTATAATAGATACAAACTGTTTTACAGCGATAAATGTGCCGCAAAGCTGTGCTGATTTCATCACATCTGCTTTTCTATGGCGGAGAAGAACTTTTCCGTCGCCGTTCCGTGGGGGCGGTTGAATCGGTTGAGGTGATATAATTCCTCGCTGTCGCCGCTGAGGGTGTTGACCCTTTCCCAGCAGCAGAATACCGCTTTGAAGCCGCATTGCTTGATCAGCGGCAGCGCGCCCTTGGATATTTGACCGAACGGATAGGCGAATGATGCAGGGCGGATTCCCAGCATTTGCTCGGCGCGGTTTTGCATCTCCGCCAGGTCGGCGGTGACGGCATTGCCGTAATGCTCTGCGCTTTCACCGCTGATCTTTCCGATCCCCTTGCGCTTGTCGTTTTTGTGCAGGTCGTAGGTGTGATTCCCGACCTCGAAAACCCCGCTTGCCGTCATCTCGCGCAACTGATCCCATGTGATGTGCGAGTAGCTGACGCTGTGATCGTCACAGTTGCTGTAAAGGTCGGCATATTTGCCGATCACGTTGATGACCGCTTTCATGCCGTGCTTTTTCAGCAAGGGAAAGGCGTTGATATAAACGCTTTCGTAGCCGTCGTCAAAGGTGATCATGATCAGCTTTTTCGGCAGGGCGGTCCCGTTTTCGCAAAAGCGTATCAGATCGCTCACGCTGACGGTTTGATAGCCCTGCTGCTCGATATATTGGAGATCCGATTCAAACTCGTCGGAGGAAACCGTGTATTTGTTCAGCTTTTTGCGGTTGTCGATGATGTGGTGATACATCAGTATCGGCAGCTTGACACCGCCGATATTTGCCGCCGTCATGATGGCGTTTGCGGTGGGAATCATCGCCGCGATCAGCGCGATCGTGAGTATTCCCGCAAACAGCTTCTTCAGCTTTGCAAGGTCAATGATCAAAACCGTCCCCCATTTCATTAGGATGCTCGGCTGACAGATAAGAGTTCTCATCGGCAGCTGCCCGGTCGTTCAATACTATGCCCCGCCCGGGGCAATCATTACTAAAAGGAGCCTACCGAAAATATGTATGAATTTGTAACCGATCAAACCGCCGCGGAATTTGAAGCGTTTATGCGTTCGCATAAAAACGGCAATTTTTTGCAGGCGAGCGTTTGGCGCGACGTTAAGGCGGAATGGTCTTCCCGCCGTATCATCAGCCGCGGGGAAGACGGCGCCGTTCGCGCCGCGATGCTTTTGCTGATTCGCAAGGTGCCCTTTTTGCCGTATAATTTTCTGTATGCCCCGCGCGGACCGGTTTGCGATCCCGCCGAAAAAGAGGGCATGAAAGAGCTGATCGACGCGGTCAGAGTAGTTGCAAAGGAAACAAAAGCTTATATTTTCAAATGCGATCCGTCGTTTCTGCAGGGGGATGAGGAGTTTGTCCGCTCGGCGAAGTATTGCGGGCTGAAAATTCTCCCCGCGGGGAAGAATTTTGACGGCGTGCAGCCGAATTTTGTGTTTCGCCTGAATATCGAGGGCAAGACGGAAGAGGAGATTTTCGCTTCGTTCCACCAAAAATGGCGGTATAATATCCGCCTTGCCTCGCGCAAGGGCGTGAGCGTGCGCATCGGTGACCGATCGGACCTTCCTGCGTTTCATGAGATCATGAAGGTAACCGGCAAGCGCGATAATTTCGGCATCCGTCCGCTCGACTATTTTGAGCGGATGTACGATGTGATGAGCCCCGAAAACCTGAGGCTCTATGTCGCCGAGATCGACGGGCAGCCCGTTTCGGCGACCGTGGCGATCTACTACGGCGATAAGGTCTGGTATCTCTACGGCGCTTCGGATAACGAACACAGGAATTGTATGCCGAACTATCTGCTGCAGTGGGAAATGATTAAATGGGCGGTTTCGCTCGGGTGCAGAATTTATGATTTTCGCGGCGTTTCGGGCGATCTTTCCCCCGAAAATCCGCTTTACGGGCTGTATCGCTTTAAAAAGGGATTCGGCGGCGAGCTGATCGAATTTGTCGGTGAATGCCAGTTGGTCTTCAAGCCGCTGATCAAAAAATGCGTCGACCTCGGTCAGAAAATATTAAAATAATTCGTTTGTGTAAATGCGTTTGTGCAAACGGGACGTTCATTCAAAACGGTAAAAATACCGCGACAGGGGCGTCGGTTTTTGTCGGGCGGTGTGCGCTCGAAGCCGAAAAAACGGTGCGCCGTACGGCGCAGTGCACGGCACCGATTGATTTGCCTTTTCGTCGCGGAGGAGTGAATACTATGCAGAACTGTCTGAGCATCAGTAAAAGCGATCTTTTATACAACGCCGAGGCGGTGGCCGCCTATGTGCAAACGCCGATCATCGCGGTGGTCAAGATGAACGGCTATGGCGTCGGCACCGAGAATGCCGTTCGCGCGTGGTATGAGGCGGGCGTGCGCTTTTTTGCCGCCGCCGAGCCGCAGGAGGCGCTTGATATTGCCGCGCTGGGGCTGGAAGATGCGGATATTCTTCTGATGAGCCCGTGCAGCGACGAGCAAACGATCGCCCGGCTCGCGCAGAATAACATCATCTTCACCGTCACGGGCACTGAGGGCGCTCGGCGCATTGCAAATGTTTGCCTGCCGCTCGGAATCGCTGCCCGCGCGCATATTAAGATTGATACCGGCATGGGGCGGTTCGGCGAGAGGTATGACAATATCGAAGCCGTTAAGGACATCTACTGCTGCGACGGCATTGATTTTTGCGGGATTTTTTCGCATTTTGCGCTTTCGTTTGAAAATACATACAGCGCGACCAAAACCCAGCTTGATCGATTCACGGGGCTGATCGATGAGCTTCGCGCGGCGGGAATCGACGTCGGAACGGCGCATATTGCCAATACCTGCGCCGCGGTTCTTTATCCCGAAACAAGGCTTGACGCCGTGCGCGTCGGCTCGGCACTGGTCGGCAGACCGATGAGGAGCATCCCGCTCGAGCTGCGCCCTGTCGGCGTGCTGAAAGCGCGGGTTGCCGACCTGAAAGAACTGAAATGCGGCGATACATCGGGATACGCGATGATTTTCAAGGCGAAGCGGGATATGAAATGCGCGGTGATCGAGGCGGGCTTTGCCCACGGCTTCGGTATGCAGAGAAAGAGCGACTGCTTCCGATTTGTCGATGTTCTGCGCGACATTTATCACAGTATCAGGGGGTTTCGCCACCCGCTGTTCGTGATCGACGCGGCGGGGAAAAAACACTGCGTCGTCGGGCGGGTGGGCAATCAGTTCACGCTGGTCGACAACAGCGACGGGCGGCTTAAAATCGGCGATTTTGTTCGTATAAACGTGAATATTCTGATGGTGGATTCGGCTGTTTTGCGCGTTTTGGAATAATTCATTGCCCGCAAAGCAGCCAAGCGCTTTGCGCGGCGGCGGTGCGCCGATATGAGGAATTTTTGCGGCGATTTTTATACTTCGGTGAAAGGGGCGCGGGGAGTGAGCCTGAAAAAATGGAATGTGAAAAAAGCCGACAGGCAGGCGGCGAGAGAGCTTGCCGAGGAGTGCGGGATCGACGCGTTTACCGCGCTGCTGCTCACCCTGCGCGGCATCGACGACCCGATGCTTGCCGAGGAATTTTTATCGAATGACTATGATTTTTCCGACCCGTTTGCCTTTACCGATATGCAAAAAGCGGTCGACCGCATCCACGCAGCGATCGAGTCGGGCGAAAAGATCGCCGTGTTCGGCGATTATGACTGCGACGGTGTGACCGCGTCGGTGGTGGTCTACACCTACTTGACCTCGGTCGGTGCCGATGTTATCTGCCGTCTGCCGACTCGCGACGAGGGGTATGGAATGTCGAATACTGCGATCGACGAGCTGAAGCAGAAGGGCGTTTCGCTCATTATCACCGTGGATAACGGTATCACCGCGATCGACGAGGTCGATTATGCTTCAAAGCTCGGGATGGACGTGGTGGTGACCGACCATCATATCCCGAAAGAGCAGCTGCCTGCCGCTGTGGCGGTGGTCGATCCGAAAAGACCCGACTGTATCAGTGAATTCAAGGGCTATGCCGGAGTCGGCGTGGCTTTTATGCTTGTATGCGCGCTGTCTTCCTGCGGGTGCGAAGAATTGTTGGACGAATATGCCGATCTGGTAGCGCTCGGCACCGTGGCGGACGTGATGCCCGCGCTCGGCGACAACCGCGCGTTTATCAAGCGCGGCCTTTCGATGATCAGGCGCCGTCGGCGCGGGGCGATTGCCGCACTGATCGACGCTGCGTCCCTCGGGTCGCGCGCGGTGGATTCTTCGCTTATATCCTTCGGACTTGCGCCGCGAATCAATGTCGCGGGGCGGATGCTCTCGCCCGATATTGCGTTTGACCTCTTGCAGTGCGACGATGAAGCGGGGGCGGCTGTCGCCGCCAGAGAGCTCAATGAGCTGAATCTTCAGCGCCAGAAACTTGAATCCGATCTGATCGCCGAGGCGGAGCAGCAGCTGTTTGCCGACGGCGGCGCGGTGTACGATCCGATCTTGGTGGTTTGCGGGAAAGATTGGTATCGCGGCGTTTTGGGAATCGTCGCGGCGAAGCTGTCGAGAAAATACTGCCGCCCGTGCATCTGCCTGTCCTCCGACGGGGAAACCGCCGAGGGCTCGGCGCGCGGAATCGGCGGGGTATCGGTGTTTGATCTGCTGAGCGCCTGCGCCGATCTGCTTAGCGGCTTCGGCGGGCATGACAGCGCCGCGGGGCTGCGCCTGAAAGCCGATCGGCTGGACGACTTCAAGGCGAGAATCAATCTTGCCGCTCATGAAAAATATCCGCTCATGCCGTTCGAGGAGCTGAGCGTTTGCTGTAAGCTTAATCCCGAAACGCTGAGCGTGGATTATGTCCGCGCGCAGAATCGGCTGGAGCCGTTCGGACAGGGTAATGAAAAGCCGATCTACGGCTTGTTCGGAATGAGAATCATCTCGGTCACCCCCGTCGGCAACGGCAATCATCTGCGTCTGCTGATCGCTCGCGGGGTCAAGCAGTTTACCGTGATGAAGTTCTTTACCCGCGCCGAGCAGTTCCCGTATCAGTCGGGCGACACGGTCGACATTGCGGTGACGCTGGAAATCAGCAATTTCGGCGGTAAGGAGTCGCTGTCGGCGGTGGCGAGCGAGGTGAAGCCGTCGGATGTGGATAACGAAAAATTGGTCATCGATATACGAAAATATGAAAATTACCGCGTTTTCGGCGAAAGCCTCGGCGTTGCCGCGCCGACCCGCGACGAGATCGCGGCGGTTTATAAGCGGATTCGGGCGGCGGGCAGAATGATCGGCGAAGCCGACGCGCTGTTGCACAGGCTGCAAAGCAATGATTATTTGAAAACGCGGATTATCTTGGATATACTCGCCGAGGGCGGGCTGATCGAAATATCCGAGCGGGATGTGACCGAAATATCGGTTTTGCCCGCGAGCGGAAAGGTCGATCTGACGCAAACAAAGACATATCTCAAATTAAGCGGGGAGATGAGCAGTTAATGGCGTTCACCGAATATACCTTCAGCGACATTGAGAGCGCTGTGAAAAAATCCGAAAAAAATTATAAGCTCGACGTTTTAAAGCGGGCGTATGATTTCGGCGAAAAGGCTCACGCAGGGCAGTTCCGCAAGTCGGGTGAGCGGTATTTCAGCCATCCGACCGCCTGCGCGATCATTTTGATCAACCTCGGCATGGACACCGAAACGATCGAGGCGGCTTTGCTGCACGACGTGGTGGAGGATACGCCCGTTACCCTCGAGGAACTGAAATCCGAGTTCGGCGAGGACATCGCCTCGCTGGTCAACGCCGTCACCAAGCTCGGCAAGATTCCTTATGTTACCCGCGAGGAGGCGCAGGCGGAGAATATCCGCAAAATGCTGATCGCCATGGCGGACGACATCCGCGTGATCATCATCAAGCTGGCGGACAGACTGCACAATATGCGCACTCTGTCGGTCCGCAGTGAGCAGAAGCGCCGCGATGTTTCCCGCGAAACGCTGGAGATCTATGCGCCGATCGCGCACCGTCTCGGTATCCGCCCGATCAAGGAGGAGCTGGAGGATCTTGCCATACGCTATCTCGATCCCATCGCCTATGAGGAGATCGAACGGCTGCTCAGCGCCAGCGAGCAATACCGCGACAGTCTGATCAAGTCGATCATTACGCGCATCGAAAACCGCCTCGGCACGGCGGTCAGCAGCTTGCATATTGAGGGCAGAGTCAAGTCTATTCACGGCATCTACCGCAAGATGTATATGCAGAATAAGACGTTTGAGGAGATTTATGACGTGTATGCCGTCCGTATCATCACCGATACGGTGGCGAACTGCTATAACATCCTCGGCTTTATTCACGATATGTTCCGCCCGATACCGGGGCGGTTCAAGGACTATATTTCCACCCCCAAGCCGAATATGTATCAGTCGCTTCACACCACCGTTATCGGCAGGGAGGGCATTCCCTTTGAGGTGCAGATCCGCACATGGGATATGCACCGCACCGCCGAGTTCGGTATCGCGGCGCACTGGAAATACAAAGAGGGAATCTCCAAAAGCGACGAGCGGCTGGAGAGCCGTTTGGCGTGGATACGCCGCATTATCGACACACAGCAGGAGAGCGACGACGTCGAGGAGATCGTCACCAGTATCAAAACCGATCTCACGCAGGATGACGTCTTCACCGTTACCCCGAAGGGCGATGTTATTGCGCTTCCCGCAGGGTCGTGCGTGATCGATTTTGCCTATGCCATTCATTCGGCGGTCGGCAATAAGATGATCGGCGCTAAGGTGGACGGCAGAATCGTTCCCTTTGATTATAAGCTGAAAACCGGTGAGATCGTCGATATACTGACCTCCGCTCAGCCGCACGGCCCCAGCCGCGACTGGCTGAAGATCGTGCGCACCTCCGAGGCGCGCAATAAGATTCGGTCGTGGTTCAAAAAGGAGCGCCGCGCGGAGAATATCGAGCAGGGCAAGGCGGAGATCGAGCGGGAATTCCGCCGCAATATCATCAGTGTGACCGACGAGGAATACAAAGAAATTTTGCAATCGATCGCCCAGCGCCAGCACTACGGCAGTATCGACGATCTGTATGCCGCGGTGGGCTACGGCGGGCTTGCTCTCTCAAAATTCATGCCGAAGATCAAAGAGCGGTTCAAACGCTCGCGTCAGGAAAAGACCGTGAATATCGACGATTATATCACGAGCGGGGACAAATCGCTTAAAGAGGGAATCACAGTCGACGGAACGGACAACTGCCTGATCAAGCTGTCGAAATGCTGTTCGCCTCTGCCAGGCGACGCAGTCATCGGCTTTATCACCCGCGGACACGGCGTTTCGGTGCATAAGAGAGATTGCTCGAACGTTCCGAAGAATCTGGCGCTCTGCCCCGACGCGGACAGATGGATCCCCGTCCGCTGGACGGGAAAAGCCAATGAAAAATTCGACGCGGTCGTCCGCGTTTACGGCATAAACCGCGCCAATATGCTCGCCGACGTGACGGTTTTGCTGAGCAATATGCATATCGGCATCCACGCGGTCAACGCAAAGGAGCTGCGCGACGGCAACTGCGAGATC
>JBJEQI010000215.1:0-7601 GCA_051881675.1 Acutalibacteraceae bacterium | reverse complement strand
TCTGCACCCCGAACTATCTGCACTCAATCATCGCTGTTGCCGCGCTGAACAAGGGCGTTAACGTTATGTGCGAGAAGCCCGACGCGGTTTCGGTTGCTGAGGCGACCCGCATGAAAGAAGCGGCGGAAAAGAGCGGCAAAACGCTCATGGTCATGAGAAACAACCGTTACAGAGCCGACTCCAAATTCCTCAAAAAATTCATTGAAGACGGCAAAATGGGTGACATCTATGCTGTTCGCTGCGGCTGGAGAAGAAGACGCGGCATCCCCGGAAAGGGCGGCTGGTTTACCACCAAAGAGCAGTCGGGCGGCGGTCCGCTGATCGACCTCGGCGTTCACATGATCGACCTTTCGATCTGGCTGATGGGCAATCCGCGTCCTGTTGCCGTCAGCGGCGCAACCTATTGCAAGTTTGCCGAGGATTCCTCCGCGGCTGACTCCGTTCACTCGCAGTTCGGCGACGCGGTTGAAGACGGTACATTCGACGTTGAAGACCTGTCGATGGGCTTCATCCGTTTCGACAACGGCGCCGTTATGCAGATCGAGTTCTCCTGGGCGTCGAACATTGAAAAGGAGAACAACTTTGTTCACCTTTACGGAACAAAAGCCGGCTCGCAGATGGGCGACTGCGGCTTTAAGATCTTCAGCGAGGAGAACGGCTGCACCACTGATCTCACCCCGAATCTTCCGAATCTCCCGGGCGGACATACGCTTAACATCAAGCACTTTGCAAACGTACTGCTCGGCAGAGAAGAGCCGATGTTCGTTCCCCAGCAGGGAATCGACGTTGTTGCGATCCTCGAGGCAATGTATAAATCGGCTGAGCTCGGCAAAGAGATCCAGCTTTAATCAAAACACGAGCACTGTTGTAAAAGGAGATTTCTGATTATGAAACTCGGAGTTATGAATCCTGTTCTCAATTCCTATACGTTTGAAGAAGCGCTGAAATATCTTTCCTCGCTCGGCGTGGAGGAGATGGAGATCGGCGCGGGCGGTTTCCCCGGCGATAATCACCTGAAGCCGACTGAGCTGATCGATAATCCCGCCAAAGCAGAGGAAATGAAAGCGCTTATGGCGAAATACGGTATGTCGATCTCGGCAATCGCCTGCCACGGCAACCCGCTTCATCCGAACAAAGAGATTGCCGAGAAATTCGATACGCAGTTCAAAAATGCGATTCTTGCCGCCGAGCTGCTCGGCGTGAAGACGATCATCGGCTTTGCGGGCTGCCCAGGCGACTGCGAGCAGTCGAAATATCCGAACTGGGTTACCTGCCCGTGGCCGGATGACTTTACCGAGATCCTGAATTGGCAGTGGAACGAAAAGGTCATTCCGTATTGGAAAGAAACCGCCGCGTTTGCCAAGGCTCACGGTATCGAGCGGATCGCGTTTGAGATGCATCCCGGCTTTGTGGTCTACAACCCCGAAACCTGTCTTAGACTGCGCGCGGCTGTCGGCGACATCATCGGCGCGAATGTTGACCCGTCGCACCTGTTCTGGCAGGGAATCGACCCCGTCGAGGCGATCAAGGCGCTCTCCGGCGCGATCTATCACTTCCATGCGAAGGATACCAAGATCGACGCGCGCAACACCTCGGTCAACGGCGTTCTGGATACCAAGAGCTACGGCGATATCCTCGGACGTTCATGGCTGTTCAGAACCGTCGGCTACGGCCACGGCAAAGAGGTTTGGAACAACATCATTTCCGCGCTGAAGGCGGTCGGATACGACGGCTCGATCAGCATCGAGCACGAAGATGCGCTGATGTCGCCCGAAGAGGGTCTGGAAAAAGCCATCGCATTTTTGAAAGACGTTCTGATTTTTAAGAACGCCGGCGATATGTGGTGGGCTTAAAGCCTAAATTTTAGCAATATTTATCGTTCTGAGGCGAATAGTTATGGAAAAAAGATATAAACTGGGAATTATCGGCTACGGCGGCATGGGCAGCGGCCATGCGTGGGAGCTCGGGGAGCATCCCGAGGAGCGCGTCGACGTCAAGGGCATTTTCGATCTCGATGAAAAGCGGCAGGCGGTCGCGGCGGAAAAAGGATATTACATCTACAAATCACGCGAGGAGCTGCTCAGCGACCCCGAGATCGACATCGTCTGCTGCGCCACGACCAACGAGGCGCATAAGGAGATCTGTATCGACGCACTGCGCCACGGCAAGCACGTTATCTGCGAAAAGCCGGTCACTCTCAGCTCGGATGAGCTGCTCGAGATCATGGCGGTCGCGAAAGAAACGGGCAAGCTGTTCACCATTGACCAAAACCGCCGCACCAATCGCGATTTTGTGCTGCTTCGGCGCAAGATCGAAGAGGGTCTGATCGGCAAGGTCTATCATATCGAGAGCCGTGTTGAAGGCTCGCGCGGTATGCCCTCCGGCTGGCGCACCGTTAAAGCGCTCGGCGGCGGCATGATGCTCGACTGGGGCGTTCATTTGATCGACCAGCTGATGTATATGAACAAATCGGCGGTTACCAATGTTTTCTGCAAGATGTATAGCATTGATTACCCCGAGGTGGATGATAATTTCCATCTGATGCTGACTTTTGAAGACGGTCTGACCGCTTTGATCGAGGTTGCAACCAACAATTACATCACCAAGCCCCGCTGGTATGCGCTGGGTCTTGACGGCACCCTGCAGATCAACAGCTGGGATTGTGACGGCGAGATCGTCCGCGTGATCGACAAGGATAATAAGTGGGAAGAGGAGATCTTCTACACTAAGGCCGGCCCGACCAAGACAATGGCGCCCCGCCGCCCGGAGTCGGTTGAGCATATTGCGCTCTGTGAGCCGACCGACGTGGAAGACGGTGTGTATATAGCATATCGCCAGCTTGTCGGCGCTATCGAGGGCGGCGAGCTGACGATCAAGCCCGAGGAAGCGCTCCGCGTTATGCGGGTCATGGAAGCCGCGTTTGTCTCAGCCGAAACAAATACCGCCGTTCAGACTCATATCTGACCTGAATACAAACTGCAATAAGGAGAAATATCTATGATTAAGGTAACTATTTGGGATGAATATTTCCACGAGCAACGCGAAGATCAGCCCGAGGTTCGCGCAATCTACCCCGAAGGTATTCATCGCTATCTCGCGAATGTCTTAAAGGACGAGTTTGAGGTAAAAACCACCTCTCTCGCTGTCGACGGCGAGCTTCGCTGCCGCCCCGACTGCGGTATCACCAAGGAACTGCTCGACGATACCGACGTTCTGATCTGGTGGGCGCATTATCTGCACCATGAGGTCAGCGAAGAAGCGGCAAATCTGGTGGCAGACTATGTCCGCCGCGGTATGGGCATCATCTTCCTCCATTCTGCGCACTGCTCAAAGCCGTTCCAGAAGCTGGTGGGAACCTCCTGCAACCTGAATTGGAGAGAGCCCGGCTGCAAGGAACGCCTGTGGCCTGTCAACGCGTCGCACCCGATCGTCAAGGGGATCGGCGACCATATCCTCATTCCGATCGAAGAGGTCTACGGCGAGCCGTTCGGTATTCCCGAGCCGGATGAACTGGTCTTCATCGGCGGCTATGAGGACGGCGAGGTCTTCCGTTCGGGATGCTGCTTTAAGCGCCAGCTCGGCAAGATCTTCTATTTCCAGCCGGGTCATGAGTCCTATCCGACTTATCATATCCCCGAGATTCAGACGGTCATCCGCAACGCCGTAAAATGGTGCTACAACGATAACCGCGAAGCGGGAACGATCGACTGCAATTATATCGATAAGCCGAACGACTGATGAGGCTTGACAAGCGCGGGTGTTTGTGATATAATACCCTATAATAAAACATAGCTGTGGATTTTTTGGACAGTGTCTTTTTCGCCGCACGATCTTCTTTGGACGATTGTGCGGCGTTTTTTGCGGAATTTTTAAGGAACGGATGAAAAATGGATCAGACGTATATGAAAAACACTCCCGTCGGCAGACTGCTCCTCTCCATGTCGCTGCCGATGGTCATCTCGATGACGGTAAACTCGCTTTATAATATCGTCGACAGCATTTTTGTCGCCAAAATCAGTGAAGACGCGCTCACTTCGCTGTCATTGGTTTTCCCGATGCAAAATCTGATGACGGCGATCGCGATCGGCTTCGGAATCGGCATCAATTCTGCAATATCCGTCTTTTTGGGCATGAAAAAGCAGCGGGAGGCAAACTCCGCCGCCGCGCTCGGCACGCTGATGAGCATTGTCCACGGAATCATCATGACGGCGGTCTTTATCCCGATCATGCCGCATTTTCTGTCGATGTTTACGAGCAGCCCCGCCGTTATCCGCGGGGGAGTGGAGTATTCTTTCACCGTCTTTTTGTTTTCCACCGTGTTTTCGCTCGGACTTGCCTTTGAAAAAATCCTTCAGGCGCTGGGGAAAATGACCGTCACCATGATCAGTATGCTCGCGGGAAGTGTAACTAACCTTATCCTTGACCCGATTCTGATCTTCGGCATCGGGCCCATTCCCGCCATGGGGATCAGCGGCGCCGCGCTGGCAACGGGAATCGGGCAGACGGTGACTTTGCTGTTCTTTATCCTCTTTATGGCGGTATCCAAGCTGAATATCAGCCTTTCACCGCGAAAAATTGTCCGCGCGGGGTTCGTTCTTCGGCGGCTTTATGCCGTCAGCGTTCCCGCCGCGCTGAACCTTGCGCTGCCGTCGCTGCTGATTTCGGCGCTCAATGCCGTGCTTGCCGCTTTTTCGCAGGTGTATGTCATCATTCTCGGCGCATACTATAAGATGCAGACCTTTCTTTACCTGCCCGCCAACGGCATTATTCAGGGAATGCGCCCGATCATGGGCTATAATTTCGGCGCGGGCGAGCGCCGCCGCACGAAGCAGATCTATCGTCTCACGCTCGGCGCAGTCGCCGCGATCATGGCGGTCGGAACACTGCTTTGTCTGATCATTCCGCGTGAGCTGATCGGCTGTTTCAGCGAAAACAGCCGCACGCTGACCGAGGGCGCCGTCGCCCTGCGCATAATCTGCGCGGGATTCATCGTTTCGTCCGTGTCGGTCACTGCCTCGGGCGCGCTCGAGGCGATCGGAAAGGGACTGCCGTCGCTTTTAATCTCGCTTATGCGGTACACAGTCCTGCTGATTCCGCTCGCGCTCATACTCTCGCGGGCGTTTGGCGCATACGGCGTTTTCGCGGCGTTTCCGATCACCGAGCTGATCACAGCGCCGATCGCGCAGGTGATCTATAAAAAATCCGCGGCCATGCCCGCGGCTGTGGGGGACAGCCATGAGTAAAACCCTGATCGTTGTGGATATGCAAAACGATTTTATCTTCGGCGCGCTCGGCACGCCTGCCGCCGTCGCGATACTGCCGAGAGTCAAACGCAAAATTGATGATTACCTCGCGCACGGGTGGAAAGTGATCTTCACCCGCGATACGCATGGTGAGGACTATCTTGCCACCCGCGAGGGCAGGCAGATTTCCCGCCCGCATTGCATCGTCGGCACAGCGGGACACCGAATAGCGGATGAGCTGGACGTTCCCGCCTGCCTGCATCTCGATAAGCCGTCGTTTGGCACGCTCAAGTGGGCGGATTTTGACCTTAATGATATTGAGATCGTCGGCGTTTGCACCGACATCTGCGTCATCTCCAATGCGCTGATCCTGCGCGCGGCATTTCCCGAATCGCCGATTACCGTGGACGTGCAGTGCTGCGCGGGAACCACGCCGTCGGCGCACAAAGCCGCTTTGCAGATCATGCGCGGTTGCGGCATCAGCGTTATCAACGAATAAAAGGATCCCCTCGGCGATTTCCAAGTCTGCCGAGGGGATTTGTGTATGTGAAATTTATCTGTCGCGGATCGCGTCGATCGGGCGCTTCGCGGCAATGTGCCGCACAGGCAGGAAGCAGGCGAGCGCCGCCACGACAACGCTTACCAGCAGTACCAGCGCAACCTGCCGCACACCGAAGGTGAGCAGCGTCAGCATCAGCCCCGTCGCTTGCCTGACACCTGAGTTGATGCACACGACCGCCACGCCGACCAAGATCGCGGAAAGCAGGAAATTGATCATCGCGATGACAAACGCTTCCGAGAAGAATATGCGGAAGACGTCCGCGCTTCGCGAGCCGATTGCGCGGAGAATACCGATCTCGCGCTTTTTGCGGCTGATGCTGGTTGCGATGAAATTCGCCAGCATGATCGCCGCGAACACCGCAAATCCGAGCCCGATATAAAGGAAGATTTTAGCCAGCGTCTTAATGGTGCTGTCGGTCATCGAAAGCTCGTTGATGACGGGGTTTTCGAGCGTATAATGCGTGTCGGTGACCTTTTTGCCGGCACGGCAGTACTTCATGATCTTCTCAATACCGCTCCTGTCGGTCGGCATGGTGCCGATCACGCGGTTATACAGCTCGCTGCACGGTGTCAGCTGATAATCAAACTTGTCGTCGTTGACAATGCAAAGGCAGTGAATTCCGTCGGGCAGCGCCTCACCGTCGCTGTCGTCATATATTCCGACAACTTTGATCGAATCCATCGACTGCTTTTCGTGGGATACGCCCTTGCTGTCCGTCGCAAACTCTTTATAGCTGAAATTCGTCGTGGAAATCAGCTTTTGCAAATCCTCCATGGTGGGCGCATTACCGCTGTCTGCCGAGCTAAGCGAGGTGGTGAGGGTATTCAGGCTCAGTATGATCTCACCCGGTGCGAGCGATTTCTTCTCACCGTTCGCCCAGACGATCTTGCGGCGGTCAACCGATGAAAGCTTGGTGTAGTAGCATATTTCATTTGCCTCATAGGAATACCAGTCGTCCGTAGCCGCCTCAAATCGATAGTCGACCGTGTTCAGCGAGCGGGCATATTTTGCATAATCGGCGGCTTTGCGCTGAATGAATCCCTTTCCTGTCAGCGCGGCGGAGCAAAGACTGTCTTCGGCTGTCAACGCCATCTGCTGTATCTGCCCATAAGTCCAGAGAGAGCCTTCCTTTTCTATCTGCTTATTCAGCCGCTCGTATTTGGCAATGTCAAATCCTGTGTCGAATACGCCCGTTACGGTGTAATCGCCGTCTGCAAAGTTGATCTTCTTGCCGACCATGTCCGCGGCAGTGGCGATCTTTTGGGACTTGCCCGCCTGATCGGCAAGCGTCTTGCCCTTGAACGAATAGGCGACCGCATCGCTCACCAATATTTCATCCCGCGCGCCGTTCGACATCGAGCCGCAAAGCAGCTTGTAGCCGTAGCTTTTCAGCGTGGCTTCGTCTGCCTCCGCAAAGCCGCAAAATTCGCTGACGATAATTTGGCGAGCGTCTGATTCCTCCGCAAAATACATAGAGAAATCCATCGGCTCGGGCGGGGTAAATACGCCGCCGAACTGAACGCCGAGCGACTTTGAAAGCTCATCCAGCTCCTTTTTTGTGATCGTGCCGAGCTGCGCGTCGCCGCCCCATGAGCCTTTTCCATGCTTCATGAGCGTCGCGTATTCGATTTTTGAATCGATCATCGAGCTGACCGCAGTTGTTGTATAATCATAGGCGCTGAACACGTCGGACAACCCGAACAGCGAAAACGCAACGCAGGAGAGGAGAATCGTTATAACCAGTCGGAATTTCTTGAACTTCATGCCGCTGATACCGATGCGAAAGGCGTTTTTCA
>JBJEQI010000214.1:0-1793 GCA_051881675.1 Acutalibacteraceae bacterium | reverse complement strand
AAATAACAGAAAAAAGGGAATCATATGGATAATCTTTGCTGTCAAAAAACCAAATCGCGCGGGGAAGAGGAGAAAAAGACGCTCATCAACCGCTTAAAACGCATTGAAGGGCAGATTCGCGGTATTCGCGGCATGGTCGAGCGCGACGCATACTGCACCGATATTCTCACGCAGTCGGCGGCGGTGAGCGCCGCGCTCGCCGCGTTCAGCCGAAAACTACTCGAAACACATATCAAAACCTGCGTTTGCGACGACGTCCGCAACGGCAGGGACGAAACGGTCGACGAGCTGATCGACACCCTGCATAAGTTCATGAAATAGGGGAGAATTCGATGAAAAAGTTTGATATTACGGGAATGAGCTGCGCCGCGTGCAGCGCGCGGGTGGAAAAGACGGTCGGCGGGCTGTCGGGCGTGGAGCAGTGCTCGGTCAATTTGCTCACCAATTCCATGACGATCGAGGGAACTGCAACAAATGAGGAGATCATCGCCGCCGTCGAAAAGGCGGGCTACGGCGCAAGCTCTGCCGACGGCGGGGAAGACATCACATCCCGCCGCACAAAGACAAAAGACAACGAAACGCCGAAAATGGTCCGCAGACTGGTTTCATCGCTGATCTTTTTGATCGTTTTAATGTATTTTTCCATGGGGCACATGGTCGGCATACCGCTGCCCGCCGCCCTTTCGCGCAATCTTGTCGCAGTTGGGCTGATTCAGCTGCTGCTGACCGTCGCCGTCATGGTGATCAACCGCAAGTTCTTCATCAGCGGCTCAAAAGCGCTCATTCATCTCGCGCCGAATATGGATACGCTGGTGGCGCTCGGCTCGGGCGCGGCGTTCGCCTACAGCTTGTTTGCGCTGTTTATGATGACCGACGCGCAGGCGGCGGGCGACAGCGCCGCACTCATGCACTATTTTCACGAGCTGTATTTTGAGTCGGCGGCGATGATTCTCACGCTGATCACGCTCGGCAAGCTGCTCGAAGCGAAGAGCAAGGGCAAGACTACCGACGCCGTCAACCGACTGATCGACTTGGCTCCCAAAACCGCAACGCTTTTGATCGACGGCGAAGAGGTGACCGTTGCCGCCGATCAGGTCAAGGTCGGCGATATATTTATCGTCCGACCGGGCGAGAGCATCGCGGCGGACGGCGAGGTCGTCGAGGGTGCAAGCGCCGTCGATGAATCGGCGCTGACGGGGGAGAGCCTTCCGGTTGACAAGGCGGCAGGCGACCGCGTGAGCGCGTCCACTATGAACACCTCAGGGTATCTGAAATGCCGCGCGACAAAAGTCGGCGAGGATACGCTGCTTTCGCAGGTCATCAAAACGGTCAGCGACCTCTCCGCCGCCAAAGCGCCGATCGCCAAAGCGGCGGATAAGGTGTCGGGAATCTTTGTCCCCGTTGTCATCGGCATCGCGCTGATCACCGCCGCGGTCTGGCTCATCGTCGGGCAAAGCTTCGGCTATGCGCTTGCCCGTGCCGTCTCGGTGCTGGTTATCAGCTGCCCCTGCGCGCTGGGGCTGGCAACTCCCGTGGCGATCATGGTCGCCAGCGGCGTCGGCGCGAAGAACGGCATTTTGTTCAAAACCGCCACATCTCTCGAAAATCTCGGCAAGTGCACCGTCGCCGCGCTGGATAAAACGGGCACGATCACGCGCGGCGAGTCTGCCGTGACCGATGTGATTCCGTGTGACGGGATCACTGCGAACGAGCTGGTTTCGGTCGCCTACTCCTGCGAGAAAATGAGCGAGCATCCGCTTGCCCGTGCCATTGTCGCCTATGCCGAAAAGCTT
>JBJEQI010000213.1:0-1796 GCA_051881675.1 Acutalibacteraceae bacterium | reverse complement strand
TCTCGCCGACGGCAGTTATGATATGATCGCCCTGCACGGCGACTGGGCGCGCGAGAGCTTTGCGGTGCGTCTGCCGATTCGTCACGGCAATCAGGCTGTCAGCAGCTGTGAGGGCAAAACGGGTCATGCTTCTAACAATTTCTACGCCGTTTGCGATTCCGACGCCACCGAAACTTACGGCAATGTTTACGGCAGCTGCTTGGTTTACAGCGGTAACTTTGTTTCGGGTGTGGGGCTTGGCTGCTCGGAGTATCCGCGTATGTATACCGGTATTAACCCCGTCGGCTTCTCGTGGGAGCTGTGCGCGGCGGATACATTCCAGACTCCCGAGGCGATTCTGGTTTATTCGAGCGAGGGCATCGGCGGTATGTCGCGGACCTTCCACGACGTGATCCGCACCCATATTATCCGCAGCCCGTGGAAACATCGCTGCCGTCCTGTTCTCATCAATAACTGGGAAGCCACCTATTTCGATTTCAACACCGAAAAGCTGCTTTCGATCGCCCGTCAGGCAAAGGACGCGGGCATCGAGATGTTCGTTTTGGACGACGGCTGGTTCGGCTGCCGCAACGATGATTCCAACTCGCTGGGCGACTGGTTCGTCTTTGAGGAGAAATTCCCCGGCGGCTTTGGGCATTTGGTTGATGAGATCAACAAACTCGGCATGAAATTCGGTCTGTGGTTTGAGCCGGAAATGATCTCGCCCAACAGCGAGCTTTATCGTGCGCATCCCGACTGGTGCCTGCACGTTAAGGGCAGAGATGGGCATCTCGGTCGCAGGCAGTTGGTTCTCGACTATTCGCGCAAGGAGGTCCGCGATCATATCTATGCGCAGATGCACAAGCTCCTTTCCACCGCGAATATTGAATATGTCAAGTGGGACCATAACCGCAGCTGGACCGAGGTCGGCAACGAGATCGAGGGCTATCATTCGCAAGGCTCGATCGCGCATAAAATGATGCTCGGCGTATATGAAATCATGAACCGTCTGGTGACCGACTTCCCGAATCTGATTCTGGAGAACTGCTCGGGCGGCGGCGGACGCTTTGACGCGGGTATGCTCTATTATTCGCCGCAGATCTGGGCGAGCGACGATTCCGACGCGATCATGCGTCTGTCGATTCAGCACGGTCTGTCGCTCTGTTACCCCTGCATGTCGATGGGCTCGCACGTGTCGATCTGCCCGAATCATCAGACGGGGCGGTATACCCCCATGGAAACGAGATGCGCCGTTGCGCTGCCGGGTGCGTTCGGCTATGAGCTGGATTTGACAAAGGTCAGCGACGCGGAAAAGGCGATGATCCCCGGTCAGATCGAGCTGTATAAGAAGTATAACGATCTCACCCGCGAGGGCGATTATTTCCGCCTTGCCAACCCGACCGATTCGGACAAATACAGCGCATGGCAGTTTGTATCGAAAGATAAGAACGAAACGCTGGTGGAGCTGGTGAGCGTGCTGTACCGCCCGTCGGTTCCGAATGTGACGCTGAAGCTGCGTGGGCTGGACCCCGAGGCGGTGTATGCCGACGACAACGGCAACAAGTATTCGGGCGCGCTGCTGATGAATGCGGGCATAGTCGTGAACGGCTCTTGGGGCGATTTCAAGGCCCAGATTCTCCACTTTACAAAGTGCGAATAAGGTAACATATAAAAAGTCCGCGGACATCTCCTGTCTGCGGACTTTTCTCTATGGCGGGGAAGACAATCCGTATAATTTGCGGAGGAACGACATACAGAAGGCGTTTTTACAGCATATTGCACAAAACGCATACAATCTTTTTGTGTAACAATTTATT
>JBJEQI010000212.1:0-1797 GCA_051881675.1 Acutalibacteraceae bacterium | reverse complement strand
CGCCAAGCAGCGCATATATCGCATAAAGAGGAAATCTTCGCCGATATTCGCTTTGCCACTGCATAAATCTGCCGCTCCTTTGCCGATCGTTCATCCGAATTTCATTCACCGCACACTTTCGTGATACTCCGACTCGGTATTCACATTCCAAACATCGCGGCGGTCGGATTTGCCCGTGATCACATTCACCGCCTCGATCGCAGTCAGCATGGAATGATCCATGTTATTATACCGATGCTGGCCGTTTCTGCCGATACAGTACAGGTTATCCACCGTGTCCAAATAGTCGCGCACCTTACGAAACTGCGCATACGCGCCGAAATACGCGGGATACGCCTTTTTGACTCGTATCCGCACGGCGTCGAGCACATCCTGCTCCTCGATAATGCCTATTTTCACAAGCTCGCCGACGGCAAATTGGATAAATTCCTCATCCGACATATTCCACATATCGTCGCCCTCACTGCAAAAATACTCCAGCCCCGCGAAAACAGTGTTTTCAAAATCCTTCACCATATACGGCGACCAGTTATTGAATATTTGCAGTCTGCCGATGAGCACATCCGGCTCCTGAATATATATCCAGCAATCGGGGACGATGTCCGACACGGTTTTTATCTTGGTTTTGTTTTTCAGCTTCAGCTTATTGAGCAGCAGCCCCACGGTGATAAAATCGCGGTAGGGCAACGCCTCTGCCACACGGCACACATCTTCGGGGACGCCGTTCATCGCGCCGATGAGATCCTTGATCGGCATGGATGAGAGAAAATAATCCCCCTCAAATCTCTGCTCGCGGGAGATGACCGCGGTGATCTTGCCGCCGTCGGTTTCGATTTGATCAACGGGCGTGTTAAAGCGAATCTCCCCACCCATCTCACGAATGCGGTCCGCCATCTGCTCATAAAGCTGACCCGGTCCCCTTTTCGGATAATAAAACTGCTCGATCAGCGACGTTTCGGTCTTTTCGGGGTCGGCTTTTTTGAACATACCCCGAATCATCGACCGAACGGCGGAAGAAAGCGACAGCCCCTTGACCCGCTGAGCGCCCCAGTCGGGGGCAATCTGCGAGGGATGAACGCCCCACAGCTTTTCGGTGTAGCGCTCAAAAAACATCGAATACAGCGGGCGACCGAAGCGGTTGATATAAAAGTCCTCTAAACTCTTTTCCTGCCGCTTATGCAAGCAGGACGCGATATATCCAAAGCCTGCACGCATGGTGCGCCAAAGCCCCATATTAGCGAAAGTAGCGGGTTTCAGCGAGATAGGATAATCAAAAAAATGCCGCAGATAAAATATTCTCGATACACGGCGGCGGATGAGCATTACATTCTCGTCCGCTTCGGGGTCGCCGCCCTCGCGCGGTAACGGCTTATCATTCCCGAGCAAAATATCGTCGATCGACGGCTTGCTTTGTAGCGGCATAATCTCCTGCCACAGGCGCATGATCTCGGCGTTTTTTGAGAAAAAGCGGTGCCCGCCCATATCCATGCGGTTTCCGCCGAAATTAACGGTTTTGGAAATGCCGCCGACGGTGTCGGACTCCTCCAAAATGATCGGAACAATGTCGGTCTCTTTCAGCAGCTTATAGGCGGCGGTCAGCCCTGCGGGACCCGCGCCGATAATAATTGCCTTTTTCAAGCCGACCGCTCCTCTCATCATATATTCACTGCCGAATGTGCCCATTGCCGTCATTCGCATAGTACGCGTAGTATATACTCTTATAATACCACACCGCACGCGGCATTTCAACAAAAATAATGGCGCAAACTGCCATTATTTACAATTTATCTTCATTTT
>JBJEQI010000211.1:0-1797 GCA_051881675.1 Acutalibacteraceae bacterium | reverse complement strand
CACTTGGGACTACGGCCCGCTCGGCGCGCGGCTGAAGAACAATATTAAGGATACCTGGCGCAAGCGTTTCATTCAGGAGCGCCGCAACAGCTACGAGGTGGACGCGGATATACTCATGAACCCCCGCGTTTGGGAGGCGAGCGGTCATGTTTCGAGCTTTTCCGACCCTCTGCTCGACTGCAAGGAGTGCAAGATGCGCCACCGCGCCGACAATCTGATCGACGATTTCGACCCGAACGCTCATGCCGACGGCATGACCAAGGAGGAGATGTTTGAGTATATCAAGGCGCACTCCATTCCCTGCCCGCACTGCGGCAAGCACAATTTCACCGACATCCGCGAGTTTAATCTGATGTTCCAGACCTTCCGCGGCGTTACCAACAATTCCAAAAGTGTGATCTATCTGCGCCCCGAAAACGCGCAGGGTGAATATGTCAACTTTTTGAACGTGCAGCGCACCATGCGCGCCAAGCTTCCTTTCTCGATCGGTCAGATCGGCAAGGCGTTCCGCAATGAAATCACCCCCGGCAACTTCACCTTCCGCACGATCGAGTTCGAGCAGATGGAGTTCCAGACCTTCTGCAAAGAGGGGGAGGACGGCGAGCTGTATGAGTATTTCAAGCAGTACGGCAAACAGTATTTCATGGACCTCGGCCTCCCCGAGGAGAACCTCCGCTTCCACGATCACGAAAAGCTCGCGCACTATGCCAAGGCGGCGTGCGATATTGAGTTTCTGTTCCCGTTCGGATGGGGCGAGATCAACGGCACCCACAACCGCACTGACTTTGACCTGACCCGTCATCAGGAATACAGCGGTCAGAAGATGGAATATCTTGATCCCGAAACCAACGAAAAGTTTATCCCGTTTATTATCGAATCGACCTACGGCCTCGATCGAACGGTGCTCGCCGTGCTTTGCGAGGCGTATGACGAGGAGGTTATCGACGCGGAGAAGAACGACGTGCGCACCGTTCTGCACCTTTCCCCCGCGATCGCGCCGTATAAAGCGGCGGTGCTTCCGCTGTCGAAAAAGCTGTCGGGCAAAGCGCTCGAGATTCGCGAGCGGCTGTCAAAGTCGTTCATGACCGACTTTGACGAAACCGGCTCGATCGGCAAGCGTTACCGCCGTCAGGACGAGGTCGGAACGCCTTTCTGCATCACCTATGACTTTGAGTCGGAGGAATCGGGCAAGGTCACCGTCCGTGACCGCGATACCATGCAACAAGAGCTAGTAGATATTGATAAGCTCGAAGAGTATATCGCCGATAAGATTCGCTTCTGATTCGCGGTGCAGCTGTCGCGGCATATGGGTTCAATAACGCTCAAAACCGATTCGCCCCCTAGCTGCCGGGCGGGTCGGTTTTTCGGCGAAAGGGCAAATGACCGCTGCCCTCATCCACCACACGGCGCCGAAGACAAAGCGAACGGCGCCGCCACGGCTCTCGCTCGGATCACATCGAAATAAGGCACAATAAGGTGCAAGAATTCGCCAAAAATATCCGAAAAACATATTGACATACGGCGGCAACTGTGTTAAAATATTAAAGCTATCTATTCGGAGAGATACCGAAGTGGTCATAACGGAACGGTCTTGAAAACCGTCGTGTCGCAAGGCACCGTGGGTTCGAATCCCACTCTCTCCGCCACCTGTTTTTTCGGCGGATTTCCGAAAGGGCAAATTGAATAAACGTAATGACGTTACCTTTGGAGTAGTACTCAAGTTGGTGACGAGGCGTCCCTGCTAAGGACGTAGGTCGGGTAACCGGCGCGAGAGTTCGAGTCTCTCCTACTCCGCCA
>JBJEQI010000210.1:0-7707 GCA_051881675.1 Acutalibacteraceae bacterium | reverse complement strand
GCAGAAGCTCGAGCGCGCCAAGGGCGGCGTTCTCGATATGGATACCGACATCGTATCGTCGATCACCTCGCATAAGCCGGGCTATATCGACGAATCCATGAAAGAGGATGAGCAGATCGTCGGACTTCAGACGGACAAGCCCTTAAAACGCGCTTTTATGCCGTTCGGCGGCATTAAGATGGCGGAAGAAGCCTGCACGACCTACGGTTATACGCCCAGCCCTGAGCTGCATAAAATCTTCACCGAATATCATAAAACGCACAATCAGGGCGTTTACGACGCATACACGCCTGAAATGCGCGCCGCCCGCAAGAATAAGATCATTACAGGGCTGCCCGATACCTACGGCAGAGGGCGAATCGTCGGCGACTACCGCCGCGTGGCGCTTTACGGTGTTGACCGCCTGATCGAGGAAAAGAAACACGATCACCTCAATTGCGGCGACGGCACCATGACCGAGGACGTTATCCGCCTGCGCGAGGAGATCACCATGCAGATTCGCGCGCTCGGCGAGATGAAGGTGATGGCGGCGCAGTACGGCTTTGATATTTCCAAGCCTGCCGCAAACGCCAAGGAGGCTTGCCAGTGGCTGTATTTCGGCTACCTTGCCGCGATCAAAACGCAGAACGGCGCGGCGATGAGCATCGGCAGAATCTCCACATTTTTGGATATTTATATCCAGCGCGACCTTGAGCGCGGCATCCTCACCGAAAGTCAGGCGCAGGAGCTGATCGACCATCTGGTCATGAAGCTGCGCATGGTCAAATTCGCCCGCGTGCCGTCGTATAACGAGCTGTTCTCGGGCGACCCCGTCTGGGCGACGCTGGTTGTCGCGGGCAAGGGCGTCGACGGCAGATCGATGGTCACCAAAAACGATTTCCGCTTTTTGCATACGCTGGAGAATATGGGCCCCTCGCCCGAGCCGAACCTCACAGTTCTGTATTCCTCTAAGCTCCCCGAGGCGTTTAAGGCGTATGCCGCCGCCATTTCGGTGCGCACCAGCTCAATTCAGTATGAAAACGACGACGTTATGCGCGTTGTCTGGGGCGACGATTATGCGATCTGCTGCTGCGTTTCCGCCACACAGACCGGCAAGGAGATGCAGTTCTTCGGCGCGAGAGCCAATTTGGCAAAATGCCTGCTTTATGCGCTCAACGGCGGTATTGACGCAAAGACGCACGTGCAGGTAGGCCCCGCCTATACCCCCGTAACGTCGGAATATCTGGATTTCGACGAGGTTATGCAGAAATATGACAAGATGATGGATTGGCTCGCCAAGCTGTATGTCAACATCCTCAACCTCATTCACTATATGCACGATAAATATTACTATGAAGCCGCGGAAATGGCGCTGATCGACACCGATGTGCGCCGCACCTTTGCCACGGGCATTGCGGGCTTTTCGCACGTTGTTGATTCGCTGTCGGCGATCAAGTATGCCAAGGTTCGGGCGATCCGCGACGAAACGGGCATGATCGTGGATTTTGAAACGACGGGCGACTTCCCGCGCTACGGCAACGACGACGACCGCGCCGACGATATTGCCGTTTGGCTGCTCAAAACCTTCCTTGAGAAGATCAAAAGGTGCCATACCTACCGCGATTCCGAGCCGACCACCTCGATTCTGACCATTACCTCCAACGTGGTCTACGGCAAGGCGACCGCCTCGATGCCCGACGGCAGAAAAGCGGGCGCGCCGCTTTCTCCCGGTGCGAATCCCTCTTACGGCGCTGAGAAGAGCGGACTGCTTGCCTCGCTCAATTCGGTTGCCAAGCTTCCCTATGAGTGGGCGCTCGACGGCATTTCCAACACCCAGACGATCAGCCCCGACGCGCTCGGTCACGGCGAGGACGAGCAGAAGTCCAATCTCGTCAACGTGCTCGACGGCTACTTTGATCAGGGCGCGCATCATCTCAATGTGAACGTGTTCGGCACCGAGAAGCTGATCGACGCGATGGAGCATCCCGAAAAAGAGGAGTATGCGAACTTCACCATCCGCGTTTCGGGCTATGCGGTCAAGTTTATCGACCTCACCCGCGAGCAGCAGCTCGACGTGATTTCGCGCACCTGCCATAAATCTATGTAAATCAGCCGCCGTGCGGCGAAACGCAGCTCCTGCCCGTAAATGTGAAGCGGGGCGGGAGCTGTTTTGCAAAACTGTATGCGGTAAAGCGGCGCTTTCGCCGAATTCGGCGGCGTATTTTGACTCGGGAGGTATTTTAAGTGGACGGTAAAACAACGGAAAACGGCACGGTGGGATACATTCATTCCACCGAGAGCTTCGGAGCGGCGGACGGTCCCGGAGTGCGGTTTGTGATATTCATGCAGGGGTGCCGTATGCGGTGCCGCTATTGCCACAATCCCGATACATGGCGCTGCCATGCAGACGATGATACCGTCGGTGAGGTCAAGACTGCCGACGAGCTGATCAAGACCGCCCTGCGGTACCGCTCCTATTGGAAAAACGGCGGCGGAATCACCGTTTCGGGCGGCGAGCCGCTGCTTCAGATCGAATTTTTGATCGAGCTTGTCAAAAAGGCAAAGCAAAACGGGATTCATGTGGCAATCGACACGGCGGGCGAGCCTTTTACCCGCGACGAGCCGTTTTTTTCGCAGTTTTGCAGGCTGATAGACCTTGTAGACCTCTTTTTGCTCGATCTTAAAGAGATCAACCCCGCGCGGCATTTGTCGCTTTGCGGCAAAGGGCATGACAATATACTCGAGATGGCGCGGTTTCTGTCCGAGCGGAAAAAACCGATGTGGATACGCCATGTGCTGGTCCCCGGCGTCAGCGATTTTGATGAAGATTTAGAGGAACTCAGCCGCTTTATCGGCGGACTTGATACCGTCGAAAGGGTGGAGGTTTTGCCCTATCATACGCTCGGCAGGTTTAAGTATGACGAGCTGGGGATAAGCTATCCGCTGGAGGGCGTCGCTCCGCCGACTCCTGAGCGGGTGGAAAACGCGCGACGCATCCTCGGCGTCGAGCGGTACAGTGGCTGAGCCGACCGCTGAGCGGCAAAGACCGCCGAAATACAGAGCTACGATAATTCCTTCGCGGACTGTCCGCGGAGGAATTTTTTGGCGTCACGGTATAAATTTTGACAGAGGTAGTCAATAATAAACAGGGCGAAGAGCGCGATCATCGGCACAATAGGCGGCACAATAGGCGGTGGAGGAGCGCTATTCATCGCCGTATGCCGCGCGGCGGGGCATACGGCCGGAGAATTTAACATAGATTTAACAAACAGCGTCGGATAGATTTTAAGATCGGGTGATATTGTTTAAAAGAATACATAATAATCGGAAACGGCGGCGACGACCGCACTGTCAAGGGGAACGAAATGGATATTTTCAATTTTATCAGTCTGTTCGGCGGGCTCAGCTTTTTTCTTTACGGCATGACGGTCATGTCGGGCGGACTGGAAAAAATGTCCGGCTCAAAGCTGGAAAAAACGCTGAAAAAGATGACCTCCAACCGCATCAAGAGCCTGGCGCTCGGCGCGGGAATCACCATTGCGATACAGTCCTCTTCGGCGATGACTGTTATGCTGGTGGGGTTGGTCAATTCGGGTATCATGCAGACCGCGCAGACGGTCGGCGTGATCATGGGAAGCAACATCGGCACCACACTGACCGCCTGGCTGACTGCCGCCGCCGGCATTGAGAGCGGGAATCTGTTTATGCGGCTGCTCAAGCCCGAAAATTTCGCGCCGATATTCGCGTTTATCGGCATCGTGATGATCATGACCTCAAAAAAGCAGCGGCGGCGCGATCTCGGCGGCATTTTTGTGGGATTTTCGGTGCTGATGTACGGTATGACGCTGATGTCGGACTCCATGGCGCCGCTGGCGCAGTCCGAGCAGTTTTCCTCGGTGCTGACGGCGTTTTCCAACCCTGTTTTCGGCGTGCTCGTCGGCACCGCGGTAACGGGAATCATCCAGTCCTCCGCCGCATCGGTCGGCATATTGCAGGCGCTGGCGCTCACGGGGAATATCTCCTATTCCATGGCAATCCCGATCATCATGGGGCAGAATATCGGCACCTGTGTGACCTCGCTGATCTCGAGCATCGGCGTGAATAAAAACGCCAAGCGCGTCGCGGCGGTGCATATTGCTTTCAATGTGATCGGCACTGCGATATTTTTGGCGCTGTTCTGCCTGCTCGGCTATTTCGGGCTGATTCCGTTCGCCGACCGTCCCGTCGGAACGGTGGGAATCGCCGCCTGTCATACCGTTTTCAATATGGCGACTACCCTGCTGCTGCTCCCGTTTTCGGGTATGCTGGTCAAGATTGCGGAATTTTTTGTGCGCGACGGCAAAAGGGGCGGCAAGTCGGGCGGAGATCCTGCGCACGGACAACCCGTCACCGACCGCCCGCTGATCGACGAGCGGCTATTTAACACGCCGTCGTTTGCGATATCCGAGCTAATCAATCACGGCTGCAAAATGGCGAAGATCGCGGGCGAGGCGGTGCTGGCGGCAGCGCGGCTGACCGATGGCTTTGATGAAAAGCTGTGCGAAACCGTGCGGTCGGAGGAGGAGCGTCTTGATTTGTATGAGGACAAGCTCGGCACGGCTCTGGTCAGACTTTGCGCAGAGCAGCTGTCGGAAAGGGACAGCCGCGAGGTGTCCAAGCTGCTGCATGCGATCGGCGATTTCGAGCGGCTGGGCGATCATGCGCTGAATCTGGTGTGCGCGGCGGAGGAAATCCGCTCAAAATCGATTGTGTTTTCCGAGAGCGCGAAGATTGAACTGCATACGCTGAGCGCCGCCGTTTGCGAGATCACCGAGCGGACGATTGATGCGTTTGTGTCGGAAAGCCGCGACGGCGCGCGGCGCGTCGAACCGCTGGAGCAGGTGATCGACGGGCTGATCGCGTCGATCAAATTGCGGCATATCGGCAGACTGAAACAGGGCGGCTGCTCGATCGAGGTGGGCTTTGTGCTCAGCGATCTGCTGACCAATTTTGAGAGAATATCCGATCACTGCTCGAATATTGCGGTCGCCGTGATCGAGATCGGGCGCAACGAATTTGATACGCACCGCTATCTTTCCCATGTGAAAGCGGGCGGAAGCGAGCAGTTTGACCGCGATTTTGCCGAGTTTGAAAGCAAATATCAGCTTTGATCGGCATAAGCCCGCAAAATAAGCCGCCGCTGATGGAAATTCATCGGTATAAATGCAAAAAATCCGCGCTTGACTTTGATCAAGCGCGGATTTTTTTGGTTGTTATTCGGGCATCCGCCGCAGATGTCGGGATGGGACTGTCAAACCGATTATAAATTGACAAACGGTGGCGGATACAGTATAATTATCTTACCAAATCAGCGGTGCGGAAAGGCGGGCGCATATGGCGGGACTGAAGTATACTAAGCTGTCGGCGGATATGGAGCGGCAGATTTTGGATGACAGGCGAAGCGGGTGGAAAAATCCGTTCGCCTTTCGCGATGATGACTGCGTGCGCCGCCGCCCGAATCACGATAAGCCCAATCTTTGGCGGCCGGCGTTTGTCCGCGACATCGAAAAGGTGCTTCATCTGCCCGTCTACAACCGCTATGCCGATAAAACGCAGGTCTTTTCCTTTTATCTCAATGACGATATTACCCGCCGTGCGCTTCATGTTCAGCTGGTGTCGCGAATCGCGCGCAATATCGGTGCGGTGCTGGGGCTGAACTGCGATCTTATCGAGGCGATCGCGCTCGGTCATGACATCGGGCATACGCCGTTCGGTCATGCGGGCGAGCGGTTTTTGTCGGATTTGCTGTATGCGTCGTCGGGGCGGTATTTTAATCACAACGTCCACTCGGTCCGCGTGCTGGATACGATCTATTGCCGCAATTTAACGCTGCAAACGCTCGACGGCATTTTGTGTCATAACGGCGAGTTTGAGCTGGAGCATTACAGCCCGCGCAAAAACAGCGATTTCGGCGTGTTCGACGGCGATGTGGCGCGTTGTTACGCGCAAAAGGACGCGGGCGCCGCGCTTGTGCCCTCCACTCTGGAGGGGTGCGTCGTGCGCATCTGCGATATTATCGCCTATATCGGCAAAGACAGGCAGGACGCCGTCAGGGCGCGGATTATTGAGGATGAGGGCGAATTTCAGGCGGGCGTGATCGGCAACAGAAACGCGCAGATCATCAATAATCTCACGGTGGACATCATCGAGCACAGCTATAAAAAGGACTATATCGCGCTGAGCGCGGAGGCTTTCGGCGATCTTGCTGCCGCCAAGCGGGAGAATTACCGCATCATATACGGCAACGAAAGGCTGGACGCGGAGTATCAGGGCGTGATCAAGCCGATGTTTGCCGATATGTTTGAGCGAATCGTGGATGACGTGCGACGGGGGAACTTCGATTCGGAGGTCTACCGTCATCATATCGAGCCGATCAATGCGGGGCGGCGGTTTTACACCGACGAAGATTATAGTGGAGAAGACCCCTTTATGATCGCGGCGGACTATATCGCCTCGATGACGGATGATTACTTTATTCAGCTGTATGCGCGGATGTTCCCCTCGTCGCCGCATACGATCGAGTATAAATCCTATTTTGAAGATTTGACGAAAGAGGAGTCCCGTTTATGAAGATACTTTGTCTTGGAGATGTGGTCGGCAGCGTCGGCTGCGAAGCGGTGCGCAGGGTTCTGCCGGGGATAAAGCAGCAGTATAATATAGCGCTGACGGTGGCAAACGGCGAAAACTCCGCCGAGGGCAACGGAATTTTGCCGCAGAGCGCCGAGCATTTGTTTGCGAGCGGCGTGGACGTGATCACGGGCGGGAATCATACCTTCCGCCGCCGCGAAATCTATGACAGCCTCGAGAGCAGCCCGTTTTTGCTCCGCCCCGCCAACTATCCCGCCGCCGCGCTCGGCAAAGGCGTCTGCACGGTCGATATGGGGCGGGTGCGCGTCGGGGTGGTCAATCTGATGGGCAATGTTTACATGGAGCCGACGGACAGCCCGTTTGACGCCGCCGACCGCGCGATCGCCGCGCTGAAAAGCGACGGAATCCGTATTATTCTGGTGGATTTTCATGCCGAGGCGACGGGCGAAAAGGGCGCGCTCGGCTATTATCTCGACGGCAGGGTGTCGGCACTTTTCGGCACGCATACGCACATCCAGACCAACGATGAGCGGATTTTGCCGCAGGGAACGGGATTTATCTCCGACCTCGGCATGTGCGGCCCGCTGGAGTCGGTGCTCGGCGTGAAGCCCGAGCTTGCCGTCCAAAAAATGCGGGTCAAAATGCCCGTGCGGTTTGAAAACGCCGCGGGGGACGCGGTGGTTTGCGGATGCATTTTCGACGTTGATGAAAGGAGCGGGCGAACGCTCGCGGCGGAAAAAATCCGAATTTCGGTAAAATCGGATTAAATCGCGCCGAATTCGCAAAAAAATCCTTGACAAACGCGTATATTCGGGATATAATATATTTCGTGACTTTTTGTGCGTCACCACGGAGGAATGAGCGGATGATTCTCGATTTGAGGGATGTATTTGCGGGCGGCAGCGATATTTCGATCGACAGCAGCTTGCAGTGCGGCGCTGATTTTGTCGGGGATGATCATATTGCCGATCTTCATTTTCGCGGTGTGATCAAAAGCAGGGCGGATGTTGTTTCGCTCGAGGGAACGGCGGAGTTCACCTACTGCGCACCGTGCGATCGCTGTGCGGAGCCTGTTTCCCGTGATATGCGCTTTGATATTTC
>JBJEQI010000209.1:0-1814 GCA_051881675.1 Acutalibacteraceae bacterium | reverse complement strand
TATGCCAGAGCGGCGCGTATCATGGACGAGATGGAAGAAAACGGCGTTATCGGGCCGTTCGAGGGCTCCAAGCCGCGGAAGGTGCTGATTACCTATAACCAGTGGCTGGAGAAGATCGGCGGCGGCGCGGCTCAGCAGACGCTCAGCGACGCAGTCGGCGCAGATTACGGTGCGGATGACGGCTATGCCGACGATGAAAGCCCCGCCGCAGTCGGCGACTTTGACGATAACGAGGAGGCGGACGACACTCCGCCGTTTGATATCGACTGAACGCATATTTCGCAGGATGAGTGCGAAATCGCGCAGCCGAAAAAGCTGTATTCGGAGATAAAATTATGAGTAAAAAAAGGCTCTTTTTGCGCATTGCTTTGCCGCTGATCGCGCTGATCGCGGCGGCGTGCCTGCTTCTGACCGCGTCGTCGCTCGGGCTTCTGCCCTTCGACGCGCCGAGCTGGCAAACGCTTTTCGGCAAGGAGAACAGCGCTGTCATCACCGCGCAGAAAGACCGCTCGGCAGTGCATTTCATCGACTGCGGGCAGGGCGACTGCGAGGCGATCGTGTCGGGCGAGACGCTCACCGTAATCGATTCGGGTCCCGGTAAAAACGCCGAGCGCACCTATGAATACATAAAATCGCTCGGCTTTGATAAGATCGATCATTTGGTGCTGACCCACCCGCACGAGGATCATATCGGCGGGGCGAAAAAGCTGATCGAGCGGTTCGAGATCGGCAACATCTATATGCCGCGCCCGAAAGAGGGCAGTGAGCCGACAACCGCAGTCTACCGCAATCTGCTCCGCGCGATCGCCGAAAAAGGGCTGAGCATTACAACCGCCAAGGCGGGGGTCAGCTTTGAGGCGGGCGGATTTTTGATGGAGATGATCTCGCCGTCAAAGGAGTATGACGAGGCGAACGATCAGTCGGTCGTTATCCATGCCGTTTGCGGCGATGTGAGCTTTTTGTTTACGGGCGATGCGGAAAAAGAGCCGATGAATGCCATGATGAAGCAGTATCCCGACAAGCTTGCCAGCACGGTGCTCAAGGTCGGGCATCATGGCAGCCGCACCTCGACAAACGACAAGTGGCTGGAAGCGGTCTCGCCGTCTTATGCGGTGATTTCCTGCGAGGACGGCAATTCCTACGGGCATCCGCACGGCTCGGTGCTCAAAAGCCTTGAGAAATGCGGAGCTGAGATTTATCGCACCGACCTGCACGGGAGCGTTGTGATGATTACCAACGGTCAAAGCATTTCCGTTACAATTGAAAAAGCTGAGGGATAGCGTATGAGCCAGTTGTATGTGATAGACCGATTCGAGGGCGACGTCGCCGTCTGCGAGCATGACGGGGGGATGGAGAATATTCCCCGTGCCGCGCTGCCGAAAGGCGCCGCCGAGGGGGACGCGCTGATTCTCGAAAACGGCGTTTATCTGCCTGATCGGGATGAGACCGAGCGCCGCCGCGAGGAGATTCGGCGGCTTCAGGACAAGCTGTTTCGCTAAGGCGTGAGCGGTTTGGGGCTTCTGCCCGTGCGGCAAGCCGCCGCATGGGATTCATTTTGATATTGTGTATCGCCAAAAAAATTCATAACGGCGCGGCGGGAACACCGCCCCGCTTAATCTGAGAGGTAATTTTTGTGAACAACAGTGAACTGATCAAAGCAATCAAAGAGGAAAAGGAAAAGCGGAGGATTCAGATACTTGCGCATACTTATCAGTCGCCCGAGATTATCGAGATTGCCGATGTAACGGGGGATTCCTATGCCCTCGCAGTCGCCGCCGAGAAGCTCGAGGCCGATACGGTTTTGATGTGCGGCG
>JBJEQI010000208.1:0-1820 GCA_051881675.1 Acutalibacteraceae bacterium | reverse complement strand
GTTCGGAACGATATACTGCCCCTCAAAAAGATCGACGGAGTGGTCGTTAACGCCGATATAGCGGATATCCTTTGTAATTTCCATGATTATGCTGCTCCTTTGATTATTAATAACGGTTATTATTATTATTAAGTATAACACAGTCTTTTTTCTTTTGCAATATCATTCTGCCCGATTTCTCATAAAAAGACAGCCGATTTTCCGAGCGGAAATTCGGCTGTATGCATTAAAATATCGTCGGCTGCATCTGATTGCCGATCAGCGCCTCGCGCGCGGCGGTGAGGGTTTTGGTGAAATCCGCCACCAGCGAGCAGGGCTTGCCGATCGGGTCGTCCTGCGTATAGGGCACAAAGAAGATGTTTTTGCTGTTTTGCAGGGTGCCTATGTTGCGCGCAGCGGTGGCAAGACCGTCGTTGGTCGAGACGGCGATCAGCAGCGGACGGCAGTTTCGCAGATGGGCTTTTGCCGCCATGGTGACGGGCGTATCGGTGATTCCGTTTGCAAGCTTGGCGAGCGTATTGCCCGTGCACGGCTCGATGATGAGTATGTCAAACAACGCCTTCGGCCCGATCGGCTCCGCGTCGCGGATGGTGTGGATGATGGGTTTGCCGGTGATCTCTTCGATCTGCGCTCGGAAATCCTCCGCTTTGCCGAAACGCGTGTCGGTGTTATAGGAAATGTCCGACATGATCGGCGTTACGTCGAAGCCCTCATCGACCAGCTGGCGAATGATGGGGATAACGCGGCTAAAGGTGCAAAACGAGCCGCACATGGCAAATCCCGCCCGTATTTTTGTATGGCTGTTCGTATTCTTTCACTCCTTTCAGCGGATTGTCTCATCAGCAAATGCTGTTTACGACCGTGTCATAAATAACCTTTGCGGCGGCTTTCGGCGAATAGACCGATGGCAGCGCGGGCAGACGGCGGGCGCGTATTCCGAGCGCCCGACAGGCGGCGAGATCGACGCCGTAGGGCGCGGACGCAAGATCAAAGATCAGCGCGCTCTGCCGCGCGGTTTTTAGCTCATTTTCGCCGATGATCGGCGCGGGAGCGGTGTTGATGATATAATCATATTCCGATAGATCGAGCGAGTCGGTGCGGCAGGTGCGAATGCCCGCCTGTTCGGCGCTTTTCTGCGCTTTTTCGCTCCTGACCGCCGCGGTGACTGCGCCGCCGAGCGATGAGAGATAGCGGCTAAGGACACTGCCGATTCGACCAAAGCCGATGATCAACGCATTCGAGCCGTATATCGCACTGCCACTGCTTGCGATCAGCTCGGCGAGCGTTCCCTCGGCGGTCAAAACGGCGTTTTTTTGCAGGAATTGCTCGTTTTTTCCGTAGTCGGTGATATGGGGATAGCGAGCCGCCAGTTCATTTGATACCGCGCCTGCGAACACCCGTTTGCCGTTCAGCTTATCCAGCAGGGGATAAAGCGGCACCGCCTGCGGAAACTGCGGCGCGTTGAGCGCACTGCCGTCGCGCGTGAGCGGTATCGGCAGGATAATGACGTCCGATTTCGTGATTACTTCATCGCAGGGCGCGTCCTTTGCCCCGCGCGGCGGCGCTGACAGCATCGCTGTCAGGCAGTTTCCGCCTATTTGCTCGGCGAGCAGTGAAAAGCGCTCGTCGCCGCCGATGATTCCGAATGTAGTCAAAATATCATCCCTTTGCTGAACTTTTCGGTTATTTATATTACATAGTATGCGGCGGGCGGTTTGTTGCCAATGACGGCGCACGCGAAATCGCGGAGGACGGCGGGGGAGCGGTTTCACACATATTTGTCCGCTGATTACAGGGACAAGCCGCATAATTAAGGAAAT
>JBJEQI010000207.1:0-7780 GCA_051881675.1 Acutalibacteraceae bacterium | reverse complement strand
TTGCATAGTAGTGCGATATATGATAAAATACAAGAAAATAGGAGGTGTACGAAAATGGCATATAAAATTTCCGATGATTGCATTGCTTGCGGTTCTTGCGCGGCGGTATGTCCGAACGAGGCAATTTCCGAGGGCGACGGCAAATACGAAATTGATCCTGATACTTGCATTTCTTGCGGTGCTTGCGCTGATCAGTGCCCCGTTGAAGCAATTTCAGAGTAATTTTCAGAATTCAGGCGGGACTATGTATATAGTTCCGCCTTTTTCTTTATATAAAGGCTTTACAAAGCCCAAAATCCGCGTCGGTGCGCCGCCGTTCGGGCAAAGCAAGCCCGCGCCGCCGAAAGGAGAATGATTATGTTAAAACAAATGACGTTAAAACAAATGACCGTCCGCGTCATCTGCGCCGTGTTGATCTGCGCGTCGCTTGCGTCCCTTTCCTCCTGCTCGATCGCGCACGGCGTTTTGGGCGGGCGGACGGATCGGTATATCGAATCGTATTCTTATGATTATCTGACCGATTCGATTGTCGGATGCCTGTCGTCAAATGCGGATTCCTGCACGATGAACGTCTCGCGGGACGGCGCGCCGGTCTTGCAGGAAACGGTGGATACGGACGTCGCAAAACTGATGGCGGAAAACGGCTACGCCGCTTATTACATGGATCGGATCAATTACAGCGTTCAGGTCTTTTCCGACTATTCGAAGCTGACTTTTCATATAACCTATAAAGACAGCGCCTCGGTGCCGTTTGAAGATGTTATAGACATCGGCGGCAGGAGCCTTGCGGACGCGGTGAGTGATATCGCGGACAAAATGAATCTCGGAAGCATGAAAATGGCTCTGTATGTTGAGGATGAATCGCTCAGCATAAAGGGGATGGAGCCGATTATCGGCGCCGCATGCTCCAATGCGGTGAGCGTTCCGTACACCTTTGATACATATACCTGCGAGTGCTGGCCGCCCGAGGGTAAAAGCCGCATTTTTCAAATCAATTTGTCCTGCGCGGTCGCCGAGCAGGATAGGGATACCCTTTTCCAAGAGCTTTCCGACGCCGCCGACGCCGCCGTTGATGAGCTCGGCGAATCGGTCAGCCTGGACAACACCAAGCAGGAGATCTGCCTTGCCATTCACGATTATATCTGCGAGCATACGGACTATGATGAGTCGCTGGTGAAAGACAATTCCTCATCCGCCGCCTGGGCGATCGCGCGCAGTGCCTACGGTGCGCTGGTCGACGGAAAATCGACCTGCGGAGGATACAGCGCGGCGTTCAAGCTGCTTTATGATAAGATCATCGGGGACGGTTTGTGCCGCGTGGTGGCAGGATGGGCGAACGGCAAAACCGACGCCGACCGCCACGCGTGGAACATCGTCACCGACGAAAGTAAGGATTATGCGATCGACTGCACCTTTGACGACGCTGAGTCGAACGGCGAAGAGATCAGCCACGATTATTTCTATGAGCGGCCCGCTTCACAGCGGTTTGCGAAGCATACGCCCGAAGATTTTTATAAAAACAATTGACCGAATGCCCGCACCGCGGCGCGCTCGGCGGAAAGGAGGCGGCGATGCCGTATAAAACCGAATATCTCGGCGGCGGAATCAGCGTTTTTTGCAGCGATGACCACCGCTTCGGCACCGACGCCGTATTGCTGGAGAATTTTGCCGAAAGGTCAGCGCCCGACGCGAAAAAAATCTTAGATCTCGGGTGCGGGTGCGGAATTATCCCGATGCTCTTTGCGCGCGACCGAATTGCGCCGCGTTCTGCGCCGCGAAGTTCTGCGCCGAACGATCGCGATGTTCAGATCACCGCGCTCGACCTTCAGCCGCAGGCGATCGAGCTGGTGAACGCCGCCATAGCGCACAACGGCCTCGGCGCGCAGATGACTGCCGTCTGCCGCGATCTGCGCGAATTAAAATCCGACCGAAACTGCGGCGGAGCGTTTGATCTGGTAACGATGAATCCGCCGTATAAGCGCGCGGGCGCGGGGCTGATGAGCGACAATGAGGCGCTCAATATCGCCCGATTCGAGCTGAAATGCACCTTTGCCGATATATGCGCCTCGGCGGCGCACGTTTTGAGCCGAGGCGGCAAATTCTGCGTTTGCAACCGCCCCGATCGCCTGTGCGATATGCTGTGCGCCATGCGCGCCAGCGGGATAGAGCCGAAGGTTATGCGCACCGTCTCGCTGCGGGTCGGCAGACCGCCGATGCTGGTTTTGATCGAGGGGGTCAAGGGCGGAAAGCCCGATCTGGAGCTGCTGCCCGCGCTGTATCTCGAGGATGATAACGGCGCGCTCACCCCCGACGCGGCGCAGATTTATGAAAAATGGGAATACGAACGCAAAAACGCCGCGCCGCGCGGCGGTGAAAACAGATAAGGAGCCGTTTATGGCAGAAATTACAGCAAAACTTTATGTTGTCGGCACACCGATCGGGAATTTGTCCGATCTGTCGCCCAGAGCGCAGGAAACGCTGGCAAATGTGGATTTTATAGCCGCGGAGGATACCCGCGTTACCTTGAAACTGCTTAATAAATTCGGCATCAAAACGCCGCTGGAGAGCTATCATGAGCATAACAAATCCGAGCGCGGAGGCGAGATTGTCGAAAAAATCCTTTCGGGCAAGACCTGCGCGCTGGTGACCGACGCGGGTATGCCCGCCATATCCGACCCCGGGGAAGATTTGGTGCGCCTGTGCAGGCAGGCGGGCGTGGCGGTCGAGTCGGTGCCGGGTCCGACCGCTTTTGCCACGGCGATGGCGATTTCGGGAATGCCGTCGTGCCGATTTACGTTCGAGGGATTTTTGAGCGTGAATAAAAAGAGCCGCTCCCTCCACCTCGCGTCCATTAAAAACGAGCCGCGCACGATGATATTTTATGAAGCGCCGCACAAGCTGCGCGCCACGCTGAAGGACCTTTACAACACGCTCGGCGACCGCGAGATCGCCATTTGCCGCGAGCTGACCAAGATTCACGAGGAGGTTCGCCGCACAACGCTGGGCGAGGCGGCGCGCGAGATTTATGAGCAGGCGCGCCCGCAGGGCGAATTTGTGCTGATTATTGCGGGAAAACCGAAGGATGAGGCTCCCGCCGAATATACGCTAAAAGACGCGCTCATTGCCGCTGAAAAGTATATGGGCGAGGGGCTTTCCGCCTCCGGCGCGGCCAAGGCGGCGGCGCTGGACACGGGAATCAAAAAGGGCGACATTTATAAGGAGCTGATCGAAAAGTCGGCGGCGGAAAGAAACGGACGGTAAGGCGCATTATGAAGAAAAAACCGATTAAAACCAATGCAACCCGAATTCTCGCCGCTGCGGGGATTCAATTTGAAACCGCGGAATATGATTATGATGAGAGCGATCTCAGCGGCCTGCATATCGCAAAAGAAATGGGTGAGGACCCCGCGCTGGTGTATAAAACGCTGACGGCGCGCGGCGACAAAACAGGGATCAATGTGTTCTGCGTGCCGGTGACGCATGAGCTGGATTTGAAAAAATGCGCGCTCTGCACGGGGGACAAGAAGATCGAAATGGTGCACGTGAAAGAGCTTTTTGGGCTGACGGGCTATGTCCGCGGCGGGTGTTCGCCCGTCGGGATGAAAAAGCAGTACCCCACATGGATCGATTCCTCCGCCAGACAACATTCGCAGATCTATGTCAGCGCCGGGCGGCGCGGCGGGCAGATTTTGCTTTCGCCGAGCGATCTGGCGGCGGCAGTCGGCGCGCAGTTTGCCGATATTGCAAAATCTGTCGATATTGCGAAGGAATAGCCGCGTGTGGTAATAAGCAGCGGCGGTGAGCCGATATATGGCGATATATAAAACAAAAACATCCCCGAGGACTGCCCTCGGGGATGTTTTTTCGGCTGATATGCTTTGCGCAACGCTTATTTCAGCTTGATCGTAATCGAATCGGAATCAAAGGTATCCAGCCAATCGTCCGAGCTGAAAACATGGAAAGAAACGCTGATTTCTTCGATGTCGGTAATGTCGTTTTCTTCCAGATCCGAGCTTAAAACCGTGATGTCGCAGTTGGCTTTTTTGCCCGCCTTCACGCTTTCGGAGATAATGCCGCTGACCATATATCCGTTGATCGAAATATCACGCTGCTGAACGGTGTAGTCCTTGGAAGAGTTGTTCTCGATTTTCAGCAGAATCTTCTGCCCCATCAGACCGTCTTCGACGCCTTTGTAATAGATTTTGACGCCGTTTTGATCCATAATAAGCTTTTCGGCGGTTTTTTTGGCGGTTTTTGACTCGGTTTCAGCCTCGGCGGCAACGGTAGGCGCTTTGGTTTCGACCTCTACCTGAACGTCGTCTTCGGCTGTGCAGCTGCAAAGCGCCATGATCGCCGCGGCGGCAAGGCAGATAATAAACAGTTTTTTCATTTTTTTATTCCTCCGTTTGATGATGTATGGACGGTTCGGCATTAAAGCACATAATACGGGTTCGGCTTGAACAGCAGAGTGATAAAATCGACCAGCGCGCCGATGCCGAAAAGACCGCAGGTGAAGATGTAGAGTATGCCCATGCCGACCTTTCCCTCATAGAATTTATGAACGCCGAAGACGCCGAAAAAGAAGCACAGAACCAGCGCGACCCATTTGTTTTTCGCCCTGCCTACGGCGCCCGCGTTCACATTGGTATTGGTATTGACGTTGGAATTTGAGTTGTTGATGACGATGTTCGGTTGTGCCACCTGATTTTGAATCTGCTCGACCTGGCATCCGCATTTCGGGCAGATCACCGCCTCGGCGCTGATCACGCTGCCGCAATGCTTGCAAAATTTGGTGTTCGGCGCAGCGGCAGCTTGCGGCGCAGTTTGCGGCGCGGCTGTTGTTGCCGTGGCACCCTGTGCGCCCTGCGGGGCGGTGTTGCCGCCGACGGTGGTAGTTTCGTTGACTGTTGAATCCTGCATTTTATTCCCTCCAAAATGTTTTTCACATTCAATTTTTCACCACTTTTTCAAACTTTTCAACAAGACTTATTTCGCGCCGCACGGCTCGGCGGCGATACGGCGGGCGGCGCCCGACGCATTTTCGGCATAAGAAAAAGCCCTCTTGGATAAGGGGGCAATAACAGCCGATAAACGGCGGGAAATGCCGCGCAGGCCTCGGCCTACAGAAACGGCGGGCGTTTTGAGGGTCAAACACCTTTTCCCATTTCATACGCCTTTTTCATGAAATCCGAGCCTCTGATACTGCCCGCTTCATAAAATCCGCCCGCATAGAGCGCGCCTTTTTCCACCGCGCCGTCCACACAGTCGGCAAAGCCGCGCATAGTCGCAGACCGAGCCTCCGCCGACGGCTAAAAGCAGGTCGGCGCTGTGATTTCTGGCAACGGCGATTCCCTCATACAGCTTGTCAAGCGTCGGATTCGGCATAACGCCCGCGATCTCCGCCACATTTTTGCCGTGGCTTTTCAGGATAGCGGTGACGGCGTCATAAATGCCGTTTTTCTTGATCGATTCTTTGCCGTAGATCAGCACGACGTTTTTGCCGTATTTCGGCAGCTCGTCGTTCAGATATTTCAGCGAGTCGTCGCCGAAATACAGTTTTGTCGGGTTACAATAGGTGAAATTTCCAAGCATGATTTATACCTCCGCATAGTCGTCGTCTGTGACCGGCTCGCACCACTCGGTGCGGCAGTTTTCTCCCGGGACCTCAATCGCAAGATGCTGAAACCACGCGTCCTGTGCCGCGCCGTGCCAGTGCTTGACGTTGGCGGGAATGTTTACAACATCTCCCGTTTTCAGCCGCCTTGCCTTTTTGCCCCATTCCTGATAAATACCTTCGCCCGCTGTTACGAGCAATATCTGCCCGCCGCCCTGATCGGCATGATGAATATGCCAGTTGTTGCGGCAGGCGGGTTCAAAGGTCACATTGCCGATCGGCACCTGCTCGGTCGAGAGCATATTCAGATAGCTTTGACCGATAAAGTATTTGGCGAATGCGTCGTTTTTGTTCCCGATCGGGAACGCGCTGAGTTCGTTCATGATAATTCCTCCTTTAGCCACTGTTCAATATTTTTTTGAGCCTGATTGATGCTTCCGCCGCGAAGCGCAAGCCCCGTTTTAATAACGGAATGCGGGCAGAGCCGACGAATGTGGATTTCGCTGCATCCCATTCCGCTGCCCTCGTGGGTGCAAAACGGCAGAATGACCTTTCCCGAAAAGTCGAAGCTTTCCAAAAACGTGAACACCGCCATCGGCATGGTGTTCCAGTAGTTCGGATAGCCGAGGCAGATCACATCGTATTCGTCGATGCTTTGGGGCAACCGCTTCAGCTTCGGGCGGGCGCCTCTCCGCTGATCGGCCTGCGCCTCGGCGATACATTCGTTATAATCCTTGGAATACGGCTTTTCCTGCTCGATGCGGAAAAGCTCTCCGCCTGTCAACGCTTCGATCATACACGCCGCGATCTCCGTGTTGCCGATTTTGAGCATTTCCGGCCTGCCGCCGACGTAGTTTTCGTCTGCCCTTGAGTAAAAAGCGATGAGTATACGGGACATTTTACCAACCCTTTCATCGGTATTGAGATCTCTTTATCATCATTATAGCGCGGTATCGCTTGACACGGAATAGCCGATATGTTATTATTGTATTAACCAAAAGTTTATACAATATTGGGGTAGACGCGATGTATAACCCGATGCTGGATACGTTTATAGCGGTCGCCGACTGCGGCAGCTTTACCAAAGCCGCCGAGCGGCTGTTCATCTCGCCGACGGCTGTTATGAAGCAGATCAATCATCTCGAGGAGCATTTAGCGCTCAAACTGATCGAGCGCGCGCCCTCGGGGGTGCGGCTGACTCCCGCGGGGGAGGTCATTTATAAAAACGCCAAATTTATGATCGATTATTCCGAAAAATCGGTCGCCGAGGCGAACGCCGCAACCAAGGCGTATGACACGACCTTTTGCGTCGGCACTTCTCTGCTCAATCCCGCCAAGCCGTTTATGGACCTGTGGTATCGGGTCAATCGGCTGTTTCCCGATTACAAGCTGCATCTTGCCCCGTTTGAGGACGACCATGAGGGCATACTTTCGGAGATCGAGAAGCTGGGCGTAAAGTTTGACTTTTTGATCGGCGTCTGCGATTCGAGAATGTGGCTGTCGCTGTGCAATTTTCTGCCGCTTGGGCGGTATCCGAAGATGATCGCTGTTTCGCGCGAGCATCGGCTGGCAGGAAAAGCCCGTTTGGAGATCGAAGACCTCTACGGCGAAACGCTGATGATGGTCAAGCGCGGCGATTCACCCGAAAACGATCTTTTGCGGGATGATCTCGAGCAAAATCACCCGCAGATCACGATCGAGGATACCCCGCAGTTTTATGATTTAGAGGTGTTTAACCGATGCGCGCAGAGCGGGAGAGTGCTGCTGACGACCGCGTGCTGGCAGGAGGTGCATCCGGGGCTTGTGACGATTCCCGTGAACTGGGATTACAGCATACCCTACGGCATTTTATACAGCCTCGACCCGCCCGAGGATATTTTGAGATTTATTGAAACCGTGCGGGAATCGGTGTAGCCATCGGTATAACCGTTCGTGATTTGGGCGGGCGTATGCGCAAGAGCGCAGTAACACATGAAAAAGACGGAGCCAAGCAATGTTTTGCTTGGCTCCGCCGATAATTTCTACATCAAAGCCCCAATCTTCGGAAATCCGATGGAGTGAAGAGTGAAAAAGTAAAAATCGACAAGTGCCTTTCGGCACTTGTCGATTTTTGGCACGCCGGAAGGGATTCGAACCCCCGACCTTTTGGTTCGTAGCCAAACACTC
>JBJEQI010000206.1:0-7834 GCA_051881675.1 Acutalibacteraceae bacterium | reverse complement strand
GCCGCTGACAATTATATGCAAAATCGCACCGCGCTTTTGTGCAAAACAGATAAGCAAAATGCCGCGCCGTCATGTCCGTATGGAAAAAATATCTGCGCCCGCAAAAGCCTTGACGGCGGAATAAACGAGCGCTGCCGCGGCAATACTAAGATCATCCCAAAGTTAAGGAGATGAATGAAATGGACTGCAAATGCACACCTAACCACTGCATCGAATGTTCGGTAACCAGCTGCAAAAATCATTGCGATGACGCACAGTACTGCTCGCTGTCAAAAATCCATGTAGGCACCCACGAGTGCAACCCCACCATGGACCAGTGCACGGACTGCCAATCGTTTGAAGTGAAATAAGCGGCTCATAAACCGACAAAGCCATTGCTTAACATCTGTTTAAGCAATGGCTTTGATTCATATTTTTGCTTTTACTCCGCGATTTTCCGCGCGGCGGCGGCAACCGTCTGCGCCGCATATTCCGCGTCCTCCGTTGTCATTTTGGTGTTCAGCGGGAGGGTGATCTCGTTTTCAAACTGCTCGCGCGCGTGCGGGAAATCCGCTATGTCAAATCCGAGATTTTTATACGCCGTCAGCATCGGCAGCGGCTTGTAGTGCACATTGCAGCAAACGCCGCGCTCGGCCGCCGCTTCGATCAGCCGATTGCGCTGCTCGGGCGTAAAGCCTTTCACTCTCAGTTGATACAGATGATACGAGGATTCCTGATTTACCCCGCAAAGCGCGGGAGTGATAAACAGCTCGTCCGCAAAATGCGCATGATATATTGCCGCCAGCGCCTTTCGTTTTGCCAGCATTTCGGGATACCGCTCCAGCTGAACGCACCCGATCGCCGCCATAATGTCGGTCATGTTGCATTTGTAAAGCGGCTCGATAATATCGTATTCCCAAGCGCCCGCCTTGGTCTTTGCCAGCGCGTCTTTCGACTGACCGTGCAGCGACTGGAGCATATACCGACGATACACCTCATCGCTGTCGAACGCGTCGTTTTTGCGCCAAAGCGCCGCGCCGCCCTCGGCGGTGGTGAGATTCTTAACGGCGTGGAACGAAAAGCAAGTAAAATCGGCGACCTCGCCCGACCGCCTGCCGCAATAGTTTGCGCCGAGCGAATGAGCCGCGTCGGCAATAACCGCGCACCTGCCGAGCGCGCGCTGAAGCTCACCCGACGGCTCAAACAGCCCGCTTTTTTCATTGACGATCTCAAAAACGCGGTCATAATCGCACATCACGCCGCCGACGTCCACGGCAATGATCGCCTTGGTTTTCGGGGTGATTTTCGCCGCCAGCGCATCATAATCCATAAAAAAGCTGTCTTTCGCCGTGTCGCACAGAATCACCCTCGCCCCCGTGTGGCAAACGGCGCTCGCCGACGCAGTATAGGTATAAGCGCTGGTGATGACCTCATCGCCCGCGCCGATGCCGAGTATCCTGAGCGTGCATTCCAGCGCCGCCGTCGCGGAGGCAAGGCACGCCGCGCCCGCCGCGCCCGTATAATCGCGAAGCCTGCGCTCAAATTCCTTGGTTTTCGGGCCGGTCGTGATCCAGCCCGAGCGCATGACCTCGGCGACCGCTTCAATTTCCCGCTCGGTAAAGTCGGGAGGAGAAAAAGGTATATTTCTCATTAAAAATACCTCCGAACACATTTTAAGATACATTTATTATACCGCCGATTTTCGCGAAATGCAATATTTCTTTGATTTTATGAAAAAAATAAAAAAACACTTTACAAATCGGTAATTCTGTGATAAAATAGCTCTTGCACGTATATGTTTCGCCCGTCGAGCGGCATATCGGCTGTCTTACCCGTTTCTGTTCCGTCACGCGGTTTTCTGCGAAACGCAGCTTTCACCACAGCAGTCGGTACGGTTTCGAGGAATCAAATTCAGAAAGGTGAAAAATCATGACACAGACAAAGAAAAACGAAATCATCAAAGAGTATGCGACTCATGAGGGCGATACCGGCTCTCCTGAGGTTCAGATCGCTGTTCTGACTTACAGAATCAACGAGCTCAACGAGCATTTCAAGGTTCATCCGAAGGATCATCATTCTAAGCGCGGTCTGCTTAAAATGGTCGGTCACAGGCGCAACCTGCTCGCTTACCTCCAGAAAGTCGATATTGAAAGGTATCGTTCCATCATCGCAAGACTCGGTATCCGTAAATAAGTGTTTATCAAAAGCAGGAAGGTTTTGCACCGACCTGCTTTTGGCTGTTTTTTAAGACGGCTTTTATTTTGCATAAAGCGGCGGTTCGCCGCATGGATGATCGGTGATATTTAGCAGTGAACAGACTGCCCGAAGCCCGTATCGCGGTGCGTTTCTTCCTTTTTTCCGCCTCGGTGTTTCAGCCGAATGCGGGCTTTGATCGGACAACCTGTTTATTGCTAAATCGCTGAAAATCCAAAGCGTTCCGCCTTTATGAATATCATATAAGGCTTTCCGCGCCATGCTGAAAATCTTCCCGCACCGCCGCTTCTGCGGTGTTGTCGGGCGGGTTTTGCAGATCGGCGACGAGCCCAAGAAGGAGAATCGAAAATGTTTGAAAACTACAAGGTCTACAAGACGACTATCGCCGGCCGCCCGTTCGTTATCGAAACAGGCATGATGGCGCAGCTCAGCTCCGCATCCGTCATGGCAAGGTACGGCGAAACCAGCGTTTTGTGCAACGTCACCGCGTCGGCTAAGCCGCGCGAAGGAGTGGATTTCTTCCCGCTTTCCGTCGATTATGAGGAAAAAATGTATTCCGTCGGCAAAATTCCCGGTTCGTTCCAGCGCAGAGAGGCGCGCCCGTCCGAAAAGGCGATCCTGACCTCCCGCTGCATCGACCGCCCCATCCGCCCGCTCTTCCCGAAAGATATGCGCAATGACTGCTCCGTCGTTGCCACCGTTATGTCGGTCGACCCCGATTGCAGCCCCGAGATCACCGCTATGTGCGGCGTTTCCGCGGCGCTCGCTATCTCCGATATTCCGTGGGACGGCCCGATCGGCGGCGTTAAAGTCGGTCTGGTAGACGGCGAGATCGTCATCAACCCCACCCTCGAGCAGCGCCACAACAGCGAGATGGACGTAACCGTTGCCTCCACCGCCGAGCTGGTCGCCATGATCGAGGCGGGCGGCAACGAGATCGACGACGACACCATGTTCGACGCGATCATGAAAGCGCACGAGGAAAACAAAAAGATCGTTGCCTTTATCCAGGGCATCGCCGACGAAATCGGCAAGCCGAAGTTTGAGTTCCAGTCAAACGATCCCGACCCCGTTATCTTCGACGAGATCGAGAAGTTCTGCATTGAAGATGTGAAAAAAGCGCTCGACACCGACGATAAAAAGGTCAGAGACGCCGCTTTGCAGCCGATTTATGCGGCGGTCCATGAAAAGTTTGACCCGCAGTTCGAGGGCGAAGAGGCCAAGATCGAAGAGATCATGTACCTCGTTCAGAAGCACGTCGTCCGCGACTGGCTGAAAAACGAGAAAAAGCGCGTCGACGGCAGAGGAATCGACGAGATCCGTCCGCTCAATGCGCAGATCGACCTGCTCCCCCGCGCTCACGGCTCGGGTATGTTCACCCGCGGTCAGACGCAGGTTCTCAGCGTAGCCACTCTCGCTTCGATCGACGACGCTCAGCAGCTCGACGGTCTGGATGAAGAAACCAGCAAGAGATATATGCACCACTATAATTTCCCGTCCTACTCGGTCGGCGAAACCAAGCCCTCCAGAGGTCCCGGGCGGCGTGAGATCGGTCACGGCGCGCTCGCCGAAAAGGCGCTCGTTCCCGTGCTCCCGTCGATCGACGAATTCCCCTATGCTATCCGCGTCGTTTCCGAGGTTCTTTCGAGCAACGGCTCCACCTCGCAGGCTTCGATCTGCGGCTCGACCCTCGCCCTCATGGCGGCGGGCGTTCCGATCAAAGCCCCCGTTGCCGGTATTTCCTGCGGTCTGATCACCGGGGATGACGGCGACTTTATGACCATGGTCGACATTCAGGGCCTTGAAGACTTCTACGGCGATATGGACTTTAAGGTAGCCGGTACCAAAAAGGGTATCACCGCTATCCAGATGGACCTCAAGGTTCACGGCCTTACTCCCGAGATCATCCGCGAGGCTTTCGCCAAAACGCACAAAGCCCGCAATTATATTCTCGATGAGATCATGCTCCCCGTTATCGCCGAGCCGCGTGCCGAGCTGTCGAAATACGCTCCCAAGATGCTCACAACTCAGATCAGCCCCGATAAGATCGGCGACGTCATCGGCAAGCAGGGCAAGGTCATCCAGAAGCTTCAGGATCAGTGCGACTGCAAAATTTCGATCGAAGAAGACGGCCGCGTGTTCGTCAGCGCTCTGGATATCGACAATGCCAACCGCGCGATCGCTATCATCGAAACGATTGCCAACGACCCCGAGATCGGCGCTGTTTACAACGGCGTTGTTACCCGTCTGATGACCTTCGGCGCGTTCGTTGAGATTGCCCCCGGCAAGGAGGGACTTGTCCACATCAGCCAGCTTGATGTTAAGCGCACCGAAAAGGTTGAGGACGTCGTTCAGGTGGGCGACGAGGTCATCGTCAAGGTCACCGAGATCGACGATCAGGGCAGACTGAATCTTTCCCGCCGCGCCGCTTTGATTGAGATCAACGGCGCTGTGCCCGAAAACGATATTGATGATGAGCCGCGCAGACCGCGCCGCTCGAATAACCGCCCGCGCAGAAGATAAACGGCAAATAATTTCACACTCAAAAAGGGCGGAAATCTCTTTCCGCCCTTTTGCTTATCGACGCAAAAATCCGCCGCGGCGGCGGTATGAACACCCGCCTGCTCTTGCTTGTCAGCACCGCGCCCGAACGCTTATGCACCGCGGCGCCGGGCAGCGGTTTGACGCATAAATCAGCGTTGCTGATAGGCATCCGCCTGCCGCTTTATGCGCACCCGTCCCTCAGCAAACGCCCTCCGAAATTTTATTCAGATCGAAGGTGACCACCATGACCGTCGGCGGCAAACGCTCCCCGATGCTGTCGTTTCTATCAGACAGCGCGCGGGAGTTTCACTCTCAGATGAAAAGCTTTGATCCCGAGATCAAAGCCATATTTTTGCTGCTTATCTGCTCATTTGTGCATATGATCGCCTCGGTCATCGCTGTTTTCGCCGTCGGCATCTATTTGATCGCGCGGCGGGACGTCGCCGCCGATATACTGCGAACCGGCGGGAACCGCCTGATAACGGCGTTCATCCTGCTCAGCGCCGCCGTCTCAGTGCTGAATCTGAATTTCGTCGGAATCGCCGCCTGCGTCTTTTTCTTCTTTTTGATGATAGCGGCGCTGTATCTGATGCAGAATATCACCCCCGCGGTGTTTGAGTGTTTGGTGAGCGTCTATTTGGCATACAGCGTGTTTGCCGCGTTTGCCGCGGCGGCGGAGTATCTGTTCGGCTTCAGCGACTCCGAGCTTCGCTGCTCCTCAACTTTCTTGAACCCGCTGTATTACGCCTATTTCATCGTATTCGCCGTGTTGCTTTGCACCTACCGCATCATAACGGCGAAAAAATACCGCCGCATATATATTCCCGTCCTGATCGTCAACGCAGCAGGAATGATCTTGTCGGGCAGTCGTATGCCCTGGGCGGGGATGTTCGTCGGGCTGTTTCTGATTCTGCTGCTCTGCCGCAAGTATAAGCTGATCGCCGTGTTCGCCGTCTTTATAGCCGCACTGCTGACGCTGTTTGCGCTGTTCCCCGACTTTAAGCTGTTTGCGGGAATGCGGCTTCACAATTTCCATGTGTCCTACGACGGAAGAATGCCTTATTGGAAGATCGCGATCGACGGCATACGCGAAAAGCCGCTGTTCGGGCACGGCATGATCGGTATGCTCGATACCACCATGAAAGCCGATACCGACTTTTGGAGCCGTTTCGCCGATTTCAGCGGGATCGAAAGCCTGTTTATGAATATGAAGCACCACGGCTGGAAGATGCACGCCCACAGCGTGATTCTCGAACTGCTCTTCAGCTACGGCGTCATCGGCGCGCTTCTGTTTGCGGCATTTTGCCTGAAAAAGGGCGTTATCTTCTTCAAAAACTGCGGCTACACCGCGCAGAATCCGCATTTTGCGCTGCTCTGCGCGATCATCATCTCCATCGGGGTCAACGGCCTTGTCGACTGCGAAATTGTCGGCCTGCAAACGGTCGTTTTCTCCTTTTTGCTGTTCTCGGTGGTGGGGCTTTATTCAGCCGACAGCGACGGCGACGGGCTGTATAAGCTCGAACCCGCCGCGCATAATCGAAATTAACCGCGTATTTTGCGGTAAAATGCGTAAATATATGCAAATTTTTCTTACAAAAATATTGTAATCGCGCCGCTTTTGTGATACAATAAACTGTAAATATAATGGGCGGGTTATAAAATCTGTTTGCGCCGTCGGCGGGTTGCCGAGGGCGGGTGACAGCCGATCTTATAAGCCGACCGCAAGGTATTTTTGAGATTTTTAGATTTTTCAGTCAGAAATGAGGAACATGGATGATTTCGGTTAATATTTACCGCACGCACTCCTGCGGCGAGTTGAGAGAAGAGCATATCGGCGAGTCGGTCAGGCTTTCGGGCTGGGTCGAGAACATCCGCGACCACGGCGGTATTTTGTTCGTTGATCTGCGCGACCAGTACGGCACCACCCAGATCGTGCTGAAAGACGAGGGCATGATCAAGGGCGTTCCGAGAGAAAGCTCGGTCTGCGTCGAGGGCAAGGTCGTCCGCCGCGACGAGGAGACCTTTAACCCGAAGATTGCAACGGGAACGGTCGAGGTCAAGGCGGAGAAGCTGACCGTGCTCGGCAAGGCGCCGAACGATCTGCCGTTTGAGGTCGGTCTTTCCAAAAATGTCCGCGAGGACGTCCGCCTGCAATACCGTTTTCTTGACCTGCGCAACAAAAAGGTGCATGATAACATCGTTTTCCGCTCCAAGGTCATCGCGTTTCTGCGCGATAAAATGACGCAGCTCGGCTTTTTGGACATTCAAACCCCGATTCTTTCTGCCTCCTCCCCCGAGGGCGCCAGAGATTATCTGATCCCCAGCCGCAAGCACAAGGGCAAGTTTTATGCCCTGCCGCAGGCGCCGCAGATCTTCAAGCAGCTTTTGATGGTTTCGGGCTTCGACCGCTATTTTCAGGTTGCGCCCTGCTTCCGCGATGAAGACGCCCGCGCGGACAGAACTCCCGGCGAGTTTTATCAGCTCGACCTCGAAATGGCTTATGCCACGCAGGAGGACGTTTTTGCCGTCGCCGAAGAGGTCATGTATGAAACCTTTTCCAAATTCACCGATAAGCCTGTTTCCAAAGAGTTTGTCCGCATCCCTTATAAAGAGGCAATGATCAAATACGGAACGGACAAGCCCGACCTGCGTAACCCGCTGGAGATCATCGACATTTCGGATATGTTCGTCGAAACCGAGTTCGCGCCGTTCCGCAAAAAATGCGTCCGCGCGATCAATGCTCCCGCCGGTAGCCAGTCCAAGGGATTCTTTGAAAAAATGCTGAAATTCGCCACCGAGATCGGCATGAAGGGCCTCGGCTATATCAACGTCCTCGAGGACGGCAGCTATAAGGGCCCGATCGACAAGTTCCTCAGCGCCGAACAGCGCGAAGAACTGCGAACCCGCGCGGGGCTCAAAACAGGCGACGTGCTGTTCTTCATCGCCGATTCATATGCCGACGCGCCGAAGCTTGCGGGTCAGATCCGCGACGAACTCGGTAAGCGCCTTGACCTGCTGAAAGATAGCTTTGAGATCTGTTTTATCGTCGACTTCCCGATGTATGAGGAGGACGAGGAAACCGGCAACCTGATCTTTA
>JBJEQI010000205.1:0-1838 GCA_051881675.1 Acutalibacteraceae bacterium | reverse complement strand
ACACCGAAAGCGGCGCAGTCACCGCGATTCATCTTCCGAAGTCGAATGTAATCGGATTTGAGCTTGCGGGCGGCAGCAGCGCAATCGTTCGCCCCTCGGGCACCGAGCCGAAGATCAAAGTTTATCTCACCGCTGTCGGCGACAATCAACAGGCTACCGAGGTTGTCTGCGACAGCCTTGCGCAGGCGATGACCGCCGTTACCGCCCGATAATCCGCCGCACGATGAGGATACACGCATGAGGTTAAAAAAGCTTCTCCCGATAACCGTATTATCGGCAATGGTAACTGCGACTTTTCCGCTGTCCGCGTCGGCGGCGGGCGCAGTCGCCACCGGCGTCAGCGAGCCGAGCCGCTGGCCGATCATATTGCTGGTGATCGCCGTGATCGTTATTGCGGCATTGGCGCTGATTCCCGCGCTGAAAAAGAGAAAATAGGGTGCTTGTGCGTTGCGCTTAGCGCCCCTCAATGAATAAGAGATATGAACCGTTCCGCGATACTGCGTCGGCGCTGTGCCGACGGTGATCCGATCGTTTCATATCTCTTTTTTCATCTATCAATCGATGTTTTGCATCTGTCAAGCGGAGCTCCCCTGCCGCACAACAACGGTTATTGCCGCAAAAGCGCTTATTCCTCCATCTGCATCCCCAAAAACGCCGCTGCCGCGCTGCACAGCTTTTCATCCGCCGAGTCCGCCGCTTTCTTCTCGCCCTCCAGCATCGCGACCGCACCGACAACATCGCCCGCCGCGATCACGCTGACAATGATCATCGCTTTGAGCGCAACGCCCTCGATCGGCGCGATCGAGCGGTCGCCTTCAGCCGCCGAATAATGTGCACGCGCCTCCATGATCTCCTCGCACTGCTGCGACGCCCTGCGCTCAAGCACCTCTCTGCGTGAAATTCCCGCGCACGCGATACAATGATCGCGGTCGAATATCACAACAGGGAGCTTGCTCTGACGGTAAACCGCGTCTGCCAACTGCGCCGCAGAGCTGCCCATTTCACCGATCGGCGAATATTTTTTGAAAATCACCTCGCCGTTGTTGTCGGTGAATATTTCAAGCGGATCGCCCTCGCGTATTCTCATCGTCCTGCGTATCTCTTTCGGTATGACCACACGACCCAGGTCGTCGATTCTACGAACTATCCCTGTTGCTTTCATATATAAATCTCCTTTAATTTCAAATCGTGATGTTAGTATTTGTTAATGGTGGTGATTTATTCTTTGTTTGTTTACTTTTTGAATTTCCTGTGATATAATTATAAAAAAGTGTTGGCGGTGAAATAAGATGTTGGAATGTTATAATAGTGAAATACAAGGGATGATAGACTTTTGGGAGTCTTTAAACATATCACCAGATTATTCGTTAAATACCGACGGAAGATACAAAGGAAACCTTGTTGAATTTAAATTGGTTTTTACGGATATCCTTAAACACAAATCACAATTACACAGATATGTTTGTGCGTATAACAGTTGTGCGCTCCCTATACCTAAATATGGATATTTGATTTCACTTAATCAACACACATACATAAAAATAGACAACGAAACAGGCAAAGAAATTACAACCGGGTCTTGGGAATCTCCCGAGTTTTTTCTGAATGAGTTCTTGAATCAAGAAACCTACATAAAAGGTTGGATAGATGAATTTTCTATTGTTGCCTACAACAATTTTTTGTGTGAAAAATACAACAAATTTTTCAAAACTAAAGAAGATGTAAAAAACGAATTTATTCATCCTAAATATCTCTTTATAAAACCGTTTGACTGGGATAATCAAATTGAATCCGAAGAAAAAGAAGAGTCGATTGGTTGGTTGCATTTCAACATGAAT
>JBJEQI010000204.1:0-1844 GCA_051881675.1 Acutalibacteraceae bacterium | reverse complement strand
CTTTCTGCGGGAAAGCAGAGCGCAGATAATGGCGCGGTGAGCGTCACTTTTGGAAGGGATAGCGCGGATTTTACCGCACAGCGGATGTGGTGTGATAAGCATTGGATTTCTCCCCGAACAGATTAGTCTTTATGAAAAAAACGGTCAAGCTCGCTGACTTTGAGCGTATGAATAAACGCCTCGCCGATCGTTTTCGGCAGAATGATGTCGATTTCGGCACCGCGCCGCTTTTTGTCGTTGACAACGATCTCGAGCAGAGCGGCAATAGGCGCGTCGCAGGCGGTCGGCAGACCGAATTTTGCCGCGCACTGTGAAATTTGTTCACAAGTTCCCTTTTCGCACAAGCCGTTTGCCTCGGCGGCGTTTGTCATCATGACCATGCCGATCGTGACAGCCTCGCCGTGCGAATAGCGTTCAAAATTGTAGTATTTTTCAATGGCATGACCGAGCGTATGCCCGAAGTTCAGCAGTTTGCGCTCGCCATGCTCGAAGCGGTCGGCCTCAACAATCCGCCGCTTGATGTCGACGCACTCGATAATATTTTCATCATTAGCGGCATTATCCGCGTTTTTGATTCGCTCAAACAGCTCGGGCGAGCGAATAACGCCGTATTTGATCATTTCGCCCATGCCGTCGCAAAGATATTTTTGCGGCAGGGTATTCAGCGCCGCGGTGTCGATCACCACCAGCTTCGGCTGATGAAACGCGCCGACCAGATTCTTGCCGCATTCGAGGTCACAGCCCGTTTTGCCGCCGACCGACGAATCAATGTCCGACAAAAGCGAGGTGGATAGCTGAACAAAGTCGATACCGCGCATATACATTGCCGAGGCAAAGCCCGCCATATCGCCGCAAACGCCGCCGCCGAGTGCAATCACGCAGTCGGTTCGCGATAGCCGCTCGGCGGCAATGTCCTCCACCATGGAAACCACGCTGTCGATCGTTTTGCTCTGCTCGCCCGCAGGAAAGATATGCGCGCAGGTTGTCAGCCCCGCCGCCTCGAGCGAGCGCTCGACCGCGTCCAAATAAAGCGGCGCGACATGGGTATCGCAGATGATCATCGCTTTTTCCGCCTTGGTGCGGGATTTGATCAGCTCGCCGCAGTCGCGAAACACTCCCTCACCGATCAGTATATCATAGCTGTCTTCGCCTAAATTCACTCTCAGCTTGTTCATGATGGATTCATCCTTTCCGCATTCAGCCGATTCGGTTTTTGGTTTCTTTTGCGTTTTGCAGGACCGCTGTCAGCCCCCGGTGATCATCCGACTCGATCAGATTTTTGATCTTTTGAAGATTTTCCGTCAAAATGTCGATATGTTTGACCAGGCAGTCCTTGTTTTCAATGAAAAGCTCCTGCCAAAGCGGCGCGTTAATATCGGCGACGCGGCTGATGTCTTTATACGAGCCCGCCGAAAACCCGCTGTGAAGCGCGGCGTCGGGGTCGCTGATATACGCGCAGGCAAGCACATGGGGAATCTGCGAGGTATAGGCGATGATGCGGTCATGCTCCTCGGGGGAGGAAACGGTAACGCCCTTAAAATGAAGCTCACGGGACAGCTGCTCCAGCAGACGAACGGCACTTGCATCCGCCCCGTCGGGGGTTAAGATCATGTAGGCATTATCAAAAAGCCCCGCCTCGCTGTGATCGTAGCCGAACTTTTCCTTGCCCGCCATCGGATGGGCGCCGACAAAGTGAAATCCGTTTGCCTTGGCGATTGCCGTCATCTCGGTGCAGACAGCGCGTTTGATCCCGCAGGTGTCGGTGACGACCGAGCCTTTTTTGAACACCGCGGCGTTTTGCCTTACAAATTCGATTGCCGCGGCGGGGTAGAGCGATACGATCG
>JBJEQI010000203.1:0-7948 GCA_051881675.1 Acutalibacteraceae bacterium | reverse complement strand
TAGCCGTAGCCATAACCGTATTTATTCTTATATCTGCGCGCATAGCGCTTGCGGGACGGAGCCACATAATCGTTAAACAAAAAGCCGAGAATATTCACGCCTGCCTGCTCCAGCGACTTGATGGACTCTTCGATTCGGTCTTTACGCGAAACATCCTGCCGCGTAACAAAGACCACGCCGCCGCACTTTGAGCCGATGATCGCCGCGTCGGTAACAACACCGACGGGCGGAGTATCGATGAAAATATAATCAAAGCTCTTTAAGAACACCTGCAAAAACGCGTCCATACGGTTAGACATAAGCAACTCCGCAGGACTGGGAGAAGACGAGCCGGCGGGCATTAAGAACAAATTCTCATAGCTTGTACGGTAAATGCACGCCTCTTCCTCGGCAAATCCGCAGATCTTATCGGAAAGGCCCGGCTTTGACTGGACCTTGAGATAACGGTGCGCCACGGGACGGCGCATATCCGCATCAACAACCAAAACGCGCGAACCCGCCTGCGCAAAAGTAATTGCCAGATTGATACAGGTGGTTGTTTTCCCCTCGGAAATATCCGAACTGGTGAACGCAAGGCAACGCATATTGTCGTTGTTCATCATCTTGAACATCAAGCTCGTCCGAATTGCCTTATACGACTCGACAACGGTAAACGCCGACTTATCGTTGAGCAGCAGCGGAACATTATGACCAAGATTACGCTTTCTCATCATGGTTACCTCCTATCATTGACGGAATAACACCGAGGACATCATAGCTGAACAGATCGGTCAGCTGATAGGTCTGCTTGATACGCTTATCGAGCAGCTCGATAATAATGATAATGCCGCAGCTGAGCACCAGCCCCACCAACGCGCCGTACACAGTATATTTACGCACATTCGGCGCGCTGAGATACGCATTGCCCGCATGATCGACAACGCTGACCTTGCCCGCCTTGACGATGCGGGTGATTTCCTTCTCGCCTTCCTGCGCGACCAGATCGGCAAGCTTTTTAACGTCATTGGCGCTTTCGCCGGTAACCGCGATCTGAAGCACCTCGGTATCGGACACTTTGGAAACGCGGACCATGCCTTTCAGCTGACCCACGGTATATTTATTATTGACCGCCTTTGAAACGTTGGAAAGCGTGGTATTTGAGGTCAAAAACAGAATATACGACGACGCCAGGTTCTGAGCCGCCACAATATCATTCGCGCTGACGGTAGAAGCGTAATCGACCGTATTGACAACATAAAGCCTCATAGTTGAAGTATACATCTTTTTCATGAACAACGAGGAATACACAAACATGGCAGACGCGCAGACAACGACCGCCAGAATAATGAGCCAAATGCGGCGGACAAGAGCGCGAACAATGCCACTAATATCAAAAGACAATTCCTTCTCTTCCAAAGTGAACTTCCTTTCCGTTTTGTTTTTCCGATTTACTTTCTATTCTATTTTACACCAAAAAGCAATCCGTGTCAATACAGCGAAACGAAAAAAGTTCCCTTTTGCAAGGGAACTTATGATCAGCAATATATGAGCACGCCTTATTCCGAAAAACCGGACAAAACAAGCTTTACCAAAGCTTCGACAGCCTCGGTTTCATCCGCGCCGTCGGCAATGATGCGAATCGAAGTGCCGCCGAGAATTCCGAGTGAAAGAACACCGAGCAAGCTTTTGGCATTCACTCTGCGCTCCTCTTTTTCCACCCAGATCGAAGACTTGAATTCATTTGCCTTCTGAATGAAAAAGGTTGCGGGACGAGCATGCAGACCAACCTGATTCTGAACAATAACATCTTTAACGAACATATAGATCTTCCTTTCACACTGCTCGAATAAAAAATGAGCTTGTCTTTAAGACAGATAATTACAAAAATTTCTGATTCTCAGCTTTTCCTATATTATACACACATTTTACGCAAAGGTCAATCAATTTGTGACGGTTTTTGACCCAAAAATGAAAGTTCTAATTCTATTCCAAACATTGAAAAATTTAACTTATGAATTTGTGCAAGTTGACCACTATTTTTTCATTTTTTTGTATATCTCATTTAATTCACAGCACAAAATATTGCGTTTTTCAGTTATTTGCTGTCGAAATCAGAGGTATCCAGCAGATCGGGGCGCTTTTTTTTCGTGACTTCAAGGCTCATTTCCGCCTTCCATTTCGCAATATTCTGATGATGCCCCGACTGCAAGACCGCGGGCACCTCCCTGCCCTGCCAGACAGCGGGACGCGTATATTGCGGATGCTCCAGCAGCCCCGAAAAATGGCTCTCTTCGGTGAAACAGTCCTCATCGCGCAGCACACCGTCGCACAGGCGGCAGATGCAGTCGGTCAGCACAAGCGCGGGCAGCTCTCCACCGGTCAAAACATAGTCGCCGATCGAAATTTCCTCATCGCACAGCTTGTCCAGCACGCGCTGATCCACGCCCTCATAGTGGCCGCACAGCAAAACGATATTATCCATTTTCGACAATTCGAGCGCGCGCTTTTGCGTCAGCGTTTTGCCCTGCGGCGACAGATAGATGAAATGCGGGCGCGTATTGGTTTCGCGGCAGATCGCCGCAAAGCAGTCGTCGATCGGCTGAGCGAGCATGATCATGCCCTTGCCGCCGCCGTAGGGCATATCGTCGGTCTTATTGTGCTTATCGGTCGTATAATCGCGGATATTGCGGCAGTTGACCTCGATCTTGCCTGCCGCGCGCGCCCTGCCGATAATGCTCTCCGAGAGATAGGTATTCATCATCTCGGGGAAAATGGTCATAATGTCAATCCTCATCGAAAATCCCCTTTAGCGGACGGAGTCGGACGATGCCGCTGTCGACGTCGGCGCTGATCACAACATCGGGAATCACCGGGACAAGATACTCTTTCCCGTTGCGGGAGATGTGCCAGACGTCGTTCGCACCGGTCTGAGAAACGTCGGTGATCTCGCCGTAAACGATTGTTTCATCGTCCGCGTCATACGCCTTGCAGCCGATGATGTCGGAAACAAGATACCGCCCTCCTGCGGGCAGAATGTCCTCTCTTGCGGCGTACACAACGGTATTGCGAAGCCGCTCCGCCGCCTCGATCGAGCGAACGTCGCGCGCCTTTATCAGCACGATATTCCCGTGAACGCGCATGGAATGAACCCCGAGCGGCGTTCCCTTTTCATCTATATACAATTCGGGAAGCGCTGCGACGCTTGCGGGCGAATCCGCCCACGGCTGAAGCCTCATTTCCCCCGCGATGCCGTGCGTTCCGACGATTTTTCCCGTTTCGATAAACTGTTTTTTCATCTTACCTGTTCCTTCAAGCATTCTGTTCGGTTAGCTTTACCTCATACAATAAAAAGAGCCGAATGGTCAGCTCGGATGAATGATCATCCGCCCTGACCGCACGGCTCCCACCACGGCGCGATCAGTCGATCTCCACCATGATCTTCTCGTTATTACGATTGGCAACGGCGCGCATAACGATGCGGATAGCCTTGGCGATCCTGCCCTGCTTGCCGATAACTCTGCCCATATCGTTCGGAGCAACGTGAAGGTGATAAACGATAACACCCTCGTCGTTCGGCTCGTCGGCACTGACCTCAACCTTGTCGGGTTCATCCACAAGTCCGGCGGCCAGCGACTTAAGAAGTTCTGTCATTTTCTTTTCTTCCTTTCGTCAATCCGAAAAGACCGCCCGCAATCAGAGAATCTCCGATTTCTTAAGCAGAGCCTTAACGGTATCGGTCGGCTGAGCGCCGTTGGCGATCCATTTCTTTGCCTTTTCAGCGTCGATCTTGATCTCCTCGGGAGTGGTCAGCGGATTGAAGTAACCGATCTCCTCGATGCATTTGCCGTCGCGCGCGCATCTCGAATCAGCAACTACAACACGATAGAAAGGAGCCTTCTTAGCGCCCATTCTGCGAAGTCTGATTTTAACTGCCATACTATTTCACCTCACACATTAAATTCGGTATAATAAACGGTTTTTGCCGCTATTATCGTAAAACAAGGCGGGAGTTACATCCCGAAGCCGCCCATACCTCCGAAGCCGCCCATTCCGCCGGGGAAACGCGGCATTCTGCCCTTTTTGCCGGGCTTATTCATCTGCTTAAACAGCTTTTTCATCTGCTCATACTGGCGAAGCAGGCGATTGACGTCCTCCACCTTCATGCCGCAGCCCGCGGCAATGCGGCGGCGGCGGCTCGCATTGATAATATCGGGATTTGAGCGCTCCTTGGCGGTCATGGAATAAATAATCGCTTCGGTGCGGCCGATCGCGTTTTCGTCGATCGCGTCTTCATCGATCTTGCCCGCGCCCGGAATCATTTTAAGCAATGACTTGATCGGACCCATCTTTTTGATCTCACGAAACTGCATCAGCAGATCATTGAGATCAAATTTATTGGAACGCAGCTTCTTTTCCAGCTGAGCGGCATTCTTTTCATCCAGCGCCTGTTCCGCTTTCTCGATCAGCGACATCACGTCGCCCATGCCGAGTATGCGCGACGCCATACGCGACGGATGAAACTCCTCGAGGTCATCCAGCTTTTCGCCCGTGCCCGCAAATTTGATCGGCTTGCCTGTTACCGAGCGGACAGAAAGCGCCGCGCCGCCTCTGGTGTCGCCGTCGAGCTTAGTGAGGATAACGCCGTCGATCTCGAGCAGATCGTTGAACGACTTGGCGACATTGACCGCGTCCTGACCGGTCATCGAATCGACAACCAGCAGAATATCGGTCGGTTCGGCAACCTTTTTCACGCGGGAAAGCTCCTGCATCAGCTCTTCGTCGATATGCAGACGACCCGCCGTATCGAGAATGACATAGTCGTTGCCGTAATCGCGCGCATGGCGAATCGCCGCGGCGGCAATCTTTTCGGGCTTCTCCGTTCCCATTTCAAACACGGGAACCCCCGCCTGCTCGCCGACGATTTGCAGCTGCGAAATCGCCGCGGGGCGGTAAATGTCGCAGGCGACCAGCATCGGGCGGTGACCCTTGGATTTCAGCCACTTGCCGAGCTTGGCGCTGTGGGTAGTTTTACCCGAACCCTGAAGACCGCACATCATAATGACCTGCGGCGGGTGGGGCGCGGTATTCAGCCGAACATTTTCGCCGCCCATGAGCGCGGTCAGCTCCTCGTTGACGATCTTGATGACCATCTGCGCGGGGGTCAGGCTGTCCATAATATTCTCGCCGATACAGCGCTCGGCGACGGTATTGGTAAAGTCTTTGGCGACCTTATAGTTGACGTCCGCCTCCAGCAGTGCAAGGCGAACCTCCCTCATTGCCGCTTTAACATCGGGTTCAGTGAGTCTGCCCTTGGAGCGCATGCGCTTAAACGCCGCGCCGAGTTTTTCGGATAATCCCTCGAAAGCCACTGAAAACTCACCCTCTTCAAAATTTACTGCAAAAGCAAGGCGCAAACACGCCCAAAGCGCCGAACGCGCCGTTTTATTCTAACTGATCGAGCAGCTCCAAGACGCGCTCGGGCGAAAGCTCGCCGCGCTGGCACATCTGCCGAATCTCGCCGACAGCGGCGCTTCTCGCGGCGCCGTCGCGCAGAAGATGCAACTTTTCCTCCAGCTCGAACAGCTTTGCCTCAGCTTTTTTGATAGCGTCGCGCGCCGCCTGGCGGGTAACGCCCTCGTTCTCGGAAATTTCGCCGAGCGACAGGTCTTCATCATAATACATCTGCGCCATTTCCAACTGCTTGGATGTGAGAAGACCGCCGTAGATGTCGAGCAGCTCGGTTATTTCAAAATTCTTCGCAGACACCGTATCACCGCCGACAAAAAATCAACTGTATAGCAAAAATGCTTTACAGTTGATTATTATAGCAGTTGTATGCAGTTTTGTCAAGCATTTTTTGCAAAGAAACGCTCAATCTTCAAAGATTTCGCTGATAAACAGCTCCCCGACGTCCGCTGTCGGGATTTCAGGCAAAGCAGCTTCGCTCGCCGCTGCATCCGCACCGTGCTCCTCGGGCGGCAGATTCTCCCCCTCCGAGGCAGATTCATCGGCACGCGCGTCGGCATATTTCAGCTCATAGGTGCGCTCGGGGGTCAGCGGATCGTAGTTGATCGGGATGATCGACTTGTAAACCGAGGTATGCCGCGGTGTAATCTGCTTATCCTCATGAAACGAGCCGAAATACCAATGCGCAAACTCGCAGGAGCGGTTGACCTCTTCGAGATAGCCGTTGAGCCGGTTGGTGTAAATGTTCTCTCCCCTGCGCATCTGCATGGCGCGCTTGACCACGCCGGGCGGCTCGTGAGTGATGATATAATCCACCTTGCAATCGACGCTGTCGAGATTGCGCGCACCGATCTGCATTTGCAGCGGCGTCGGCAGCTCCTCGCGGAACCACACCTGATTCTCACTGCGGACGTCCTTATCCGCGCTCTCGCCGCCGCCGAAGGTGAAAACGGTGCTGCCCTCGATATTGAAAATCTGCCCGCGGCACAGATGAAACAGTGAGCCTGCGATACGGTGCACCCTGCCGCCGCGCCAGATCGTTTCTCGGCAGGAATTGATACGGTCGAAATTATCATGCGGTCCGTCGATAAAGCAGATATTGTATTTTCGGCTGCCGAGCTTTTTGAGCAAGCGGCGCTCGCGCTTTGAACCGTCCCAGACGAAGCCGAAATCGCCCGTTACAATGAGCGTATCATGCTCCTCGAGCTGTTTAAAATCTTTCGAGGCAAACCGCTCGGCGTCGCCGTGCATATCGCCCGTTACATAAATCATGCGGACTTAACACTTCCTTAATAAAATAATAAGACAAGTTAAATCAAAGATAATGAAAATCTGTTTGAAAAACGCGTCGCAATGTGTTATACTTAAAATAAAGTCAATGATCCACACCAACAATGTAAGTATATCATCTTTTCGCCGATATTTCCACAGTTTTTTTGAAATTGTTTTTTTATTATAAAAAGAACGGTCGGCAATCGCATATATTAAAATAAAGGACTGAATCGCTTTGAAAAAGTTATGCTGTATACTGTCTTTGATTATCGCCGTCGCGGCGCTCCTTGCGCCTGCATCCGCGCTTGCCTACGAGCCGGAGGGCGTCGAGATCAAGTCAAAAGCCGTTTTGCTTTACAGCATTGACACGGGCGACGTTATGTATGAGAAGAATGTCGATCAGAAGATGTATCCCGCCTCGCTGACCAAGCTGATGACGGCGCTCGTCACCGTGGAAAACTGCAAGGATCTCGATGCTATGATTACCTGCGATTCGGACGTTTATGAGGAGCTGCTCGGGTCGGGGCTGACCGTTGCCAACCTCAAGGACGGCGAGAAGATTTCGGTGCGCAATCTTCTGCATCTGCTGCTGATCTGCTCCTCCGCCGACGCGGGCGACGTTTTGGCAAACTACATCGGCGGCTCGGTGGATAAGTTTATCGATATGATGAATCAGCGAGCGAAATCACTCGGCATGAACAACAGCCACTTTAAAAATGTCCACGGTATGCACAGCGAAGATCACTACACCACCGCCTCGGACATGCTCAAGCTCTCGAAAGCGATTTTAGAGCAGCACGTGATCACCGATATCTGCGAAAAGAGCACCTATACGGTGCCCGCGACCAACAAGAGTGAAGAGCGAATGATCGTCACGACCAATATGATGCAGTATGCAAGCTCGGGCTACTATTATAAATACACCAAGGGTCTGAAAACAGGGTTCACCACCCCCGCGGGCAGATGCCTGATTTCCACCGCGTCGTATAAGGGCTACAACTATCTTTGCATTGTGCTCGGCGGCGACGATGACATCCGCTCGGAGTTTTCCGATTCCAAAGCGCTGTACCGCTGGGCGTTTCTGAATTTTGAATACCGCAAAATCTATGACACCGTCGATGTGCTCGACGAGATCGATGTCAAAATGTCGAGCGATACCGATCATGTGCAGTTGTTCCCCGAAAAGCCGGTGGCGGCGATCATCCCCGAGGGCATCGAGAACGACAGCATC
>JBJEQI010000202.1:0-1861 GCA_051881675.1 Acutalibacteraceae bacterium | reverse complement strand
ATTTTAGGGGGTGCATTTTTAATTCAGGGGGGTGCAAACAGAAGATACAAAATATGAGTAATCTACAGGAATTGCACCGATTTTCTCAATAAAGAAACGGTTAATCATCAAAGGAATATTGCTTCTGCTGTGCATAATCTTTACTCTGCTTACCTTCAAATAAGTCTTGTTTTCGGCAACATAAAAAGACAACTGATGTTCTATTGATGCACCTAAGTGTGAAAAAACTATAATTGATCTATTTCTATCAAATGTGTACTCGAGGGTATCGTTGACATTACGGATAGACAATTTGTCGAGTGCTTCGTTCTGCTCACAGTTTAAAACAAAGCAATAGTGTTGTGTTAGTGGATCGGAATTGGTTACATTATTTCGAACTTTCTTATCTGCAATTACTGGCTTAAAAATCAAAAACAAAGCCAAAGGCATAGCGAGAATGAATAAAGCGATAAACACGACGAATTCCACAGAAGCACCTCCTATTGCATGTTGGTTCAGTTCATTTTACCATAAAAAAATATTATTCAATAGTTTAACGATTGTTGACTGTAATTCAACGATCGCCCCACTAAATCAACGATTATGGTTATAATTTAACGATTATCTGTGCTTTAACGATTTGAAATGGAATTTATTATCAATTCAGAAATTTCTTTTCCTAAAAGTTCTCAAAATACTGATTTTGGGTATAAAATAACCGTCATTCCGTTGTATCAGAATAACGGTTATTCTTTGGCGGAGAGCAAGGGATTCGAACCCTCGATACCGCTATCACGGTATACTTGATTTCCAATCATGTTATTCGATTGCCGTTCAATGCCTGAAAATGGCGTTCTAATGCGGTTTTTGAGTGTTTTTCAATTCTCATTTTGTTACTAACGCGACACTAACCGCCAAATGTTGTGCAATATTACCAATAGGTTTATGACAACTTTTTGATCGCTTCAAACAGCGTTTTTTGTTCGGGATTGATGTAGGAATCGACGTCCACGCTGTAATCGGTATGCCCCATCATTTTAATGATTTCATCCGATCGGACGCCCGCAGCGGCAAGGCGGGTGGAAAAGGTGCGCCGCGTGGCGTGCGGGGACAGCTTCGGCAGCCCGAGAGCTTCCAGCGTCGGGTAGTAGCACTTATCGCGGAAGTGTTTGGTGCCGAACGGCGTGCCGTCATCTTTGCAAAAAATCGTTTCTCCGTTTTTGGCGAGCCATTTATCGACATATCGCCTGATTGCGGGGCTGATCGGCACTATCCTGTTTTTGCCCGCCTGCGTTTTATTGCCGCCGCGCAAAAACATCCGATCGCCGTCGAGAATTACATGAAACCGTGTAAGTGAGAGAAATTCACTGATTCGATAGCCGGTATAGCACATGATCAGTATCAGATCGGCATAAGGGACGACATCCGCGGCGTTTTTCAGCTTCTGTATATCAAGATCGGTGAAGCATTCTTTGACTGTTTTGACAGACCTCGGGAGCTTGATAAATTCGGCGTAATTCTTGCTGACAATATCGTTTTGGATGGCGTACTGATACAGTTGCCCGAGCAAAACCTTTATTTTTTGCAGAGAAGACAGCGACACATTGCCGACGAGATCATTGACGATCGACTGCATTTGTGCGGTGCGGAGGTCCTTGAATTTGATGTTGTAAATAGGCTCAAGTTTCCGCCACGCGGCATTGTAGCAGTCTTTCAGCGACTTTGATATTTCGGCATATTTGATTTTCTTCCACTCATAATGAACGTCTTTCAGCGTCATATTCATTTTATCAATATCTATGGGGGCGAGAGAAAATCCGTACAGCGCTTCGACTGCCTGCGATTTTGTGGCGTATCTTCCGATTACCGCCTGCTGATACAC
>JBJEQI010000201.1:0-1886 GCA_051881675.1 Acutalibacteraceae bacterium | reverse complement strand
ACAACAAAGGCGACGGTGCGGCTGAGCCGCAAAGCGGCGCCCCGTTAAAGGATAATTGATATGCTGCTCAAACCCTTTGACCGACTGCCTGAATCCATGCAGACCGCAGAAATCAGGCATTATTACGACATAATCGCCAAAAGAAAGCTGTCGCTTTTGATCAAGCAGGCGGCGGATTTCCTGCTGGCGGCGGTTTTGCTGGTGATTCTGGCGGTGCCCATGCTGGTGATCGCGGTGGTGATAAAATGCACCTCAAAAGGTCCCGTATTCTTCTTTCAGGAGCGTGCGGGGCGGTATCTGCGCCCCTTTCGCATCTGCAAATTCCGCACCATGCGCACCGACGCGGAGCAGTGCGGCGGGCAGATCACCGTCGGCGAGCGCGACCCACGCATTACGGGAATCGGCTGGTTTTTGCGCAAATATCGGTTGGATGAGCTGCCGCAGCTGTTCAATATTTTAGCTGGGCAGATGAGCTTTGTCGGCGCCCGACCCGAGGTTATGCGGTATGTTGCGTGTTACAGCGGCGCGATGAGCGCAACTTTGCTGATCAAACCGGGAATCACGGGCTTTGCCAGCGTGCGGTTTAAGGATGAAAATGCACTGCTCGGGCGCGAGAGCGACCCCGAAAAGGCGTATATTGAGCATATTATCCCTGCTAAAATGGCGCTGGATCTGGAGTATGTCGAGTCTTTCAGCGTGCTGACCGACATTAAGACCATGCTGGAAACGGTGAGGGAAGTGCTTTGAGCGTTACCGATCTCGGCGCGCTCAGAAGCTCGGCGACTGTGATGCATATATGACAAACGGATGACCGATCGGGGCGAGAACCGCTCAGGGTCGGTCTTTTTTTGCGCGATTTTTGCGTGATTTACCGATTCTGCGGCGACTTTTTCGTCATACCGCCGCCCTTTTTGAAAAAATTTTCCGAAAAATCAGCCCAACCGCTTGACAAAACGGTTATAAGAGCGTATACTAATAACAGTTGAATAATTGTTCAACTGTTATGATTGAATCGGAGGTGCGTTTATGGAAATAAATAAAAATAATGAAGCGGCCGTGGAGCCGGAACGGTGCGAATGCACGGTGATTCACCACGACGCCGTGCGCGAGGTGGAGGAAAATCTGCCCGACGAAGATGCGCTTTACGATCTCGCCGAGCTGTTTAAGGTGTTCGGCGATTCGACCAGAATTCGAATTCTTTCGGCGCTGCTCATCCGCGAAATGTGCGTTTGCGATATTGCGAGCCTGCTCAATATGACCAAATCCTCCATTTCCCACCAGCTGAGGATACTGAAAACCGCCAAGCTTGTGCGGTTTCGCAAAAGCGGCAAGTCGGTCTTTTATTCGCTTGCGGACAGCCATGTGGCGAAGATCATGTCGCAGGGGCTTGAGCATATCAACGAATGAGGGGGAGCGGCATGAATAAGAAATATGTGCTGGACGGGCTGGACTGCGCCCATTGCGCCGAGAAGATCGCGGATAAGCTGCGCAAAATCGACGGCGTTGAAAGTGCCGTTATCAATTTTACGATGAAAACCCTGTCGCTGACCTATGCGGAAGATGCAAAGGGCGTTGAGCAAGCGTGTTTTGCGGCGATTCATGCGCTGGAGCCGGATGTGGTCATCCGTGAGAAAGGCGCGCCGCAGGCGGACTGCGCATCGGATGTGCAGGTGCACGGCGACTGCGGCGGTCATCACGGCGGTCACTGCCATGGGGAAGAGTGTCACTGCGGTCATAATCATAACGGCTATACCCATGATGACCATACCCATAGCACTCATCACGGTAAGTCCCCGCGGTTTTCGGCTGCCGATACGGTCAAAATCGCGCTCACGGCGGCGGGGCTGATCTTGCTGGCGGTTTCCTATATTCCCGCGCTGCCCGCG
>JBJEQI010000200.1:0-8123 GCA_051881675.1 Acutalibacteraceae bacterium | reverse complement strand
CACCGATACAATCATATTTTCCGCATTGAAGCAGAAATCTGCGTTCTCATCAATGCTTTTTGATATTTTTGTAATTATGCCGCCGCATATCAATATATCAGATTTATAAAGAGCGTTTCCGTCCCAGACTGTTCCGTTTCGGATTAAAATACGGTTAGTGCTATTCATAAGCTGTTATAAATACTTTATTTCGTAATTTTTTCCGGTTATGCCGGCCATTGCACCCTGCTTGATTTTGGCGGTATTATCAATATGTGCTATCAGCCATTTGTTTTTCGCTGTCATAAATTTATCCTTCACCGTGGTTTCAAGTGCGGTATTTGTTCCCTTAGGAAGGGCCACGATGCATCCGAAACCGTCATTTCTTACCTGACAGGGGGTATAATGAAGGGTTGTAGCATATATTTCAACCGCGGTGCCTTTCGGTAAATAAAAAGCCTTGAATTTTGATGAATCTATCATACCGTCCTCAATATCGCGCCTGTCACCTAAAATAAGAACGATAGGCGTAACCGCAATATTAACTTCGCTTGAGGTATGCCATTCGGTAGCGTTAAGCAAGGAATTGTGACCCCAGCAATAACCGACCTGTGTGGGCAATGTCCCGAAAAGCTCGTTTTCGATATATTTTGCGGCCGGGCATAACTCAAGCTCGTCAACTGCGGGAAGATAGCTTACTCCGTCGGGCATGGGCAATTTTTCCGCCGTCCTTATTATATCGTTAAGCTCATTCTCTTTAATGGAATTTATTACTCTGCCAAAGCTTTCAAACTCGCTTGAAAAAACGCTTAAAATCTCAATATCCGAATTTTGTTTTTGTAACCGTTCAAGCATATTTTGCCTCCTATTATAATGCGGCGATATATTAAATATACCGCCGCCGTGTGTTATTTACCGTATTTGTCAGCGCCGAGTACCTTAATTCTGTCAATCGCAAAATTCTTAACATCCTCTGTCGGATGCATAAGATACTTATCAAGCGGTTCGCTGTAAGGGTCAAGCCGTTTGCAACCCTCGATAAACTCGATGCATACATCAGTTGCATAATTTACCTTTCTGATTCCTGCCTTTACTGCGGCTTGCAGTTGGTCGTCGGGTACGCCCGAGCCGCCGTGAAGCACAAGATGGGCATTAGTCGCCTTGTGTAATTCAGCTATTCTGTCAACAGCCAAAACCGGGGCTTTCTTATATTTACCGTGTGCGGTTCCTACCGCAACTGCTAAAGCATCTACACCGGTTTTATTGACAAAATCTACAGCCGCAGCTACTTCGGTATAGCCCGAAAGCTCATCTCCGTTAGCAGCCGAGCCAACATGACCGAGCTCACCCTCAACGCTGACCCCCGCCTCGCTTGCAATATCAACTATTGATTTGGTAATTGCAACATTTTCAGCAAAGGGAAGTGTGGAAGCGTCAATCATTACACTTGTTGCACCGTAGCGGATTGCTCTGATAACCTCGGGCGCACCCGCACCGTGGTCAAGATGAATTGCCGCCGGGGTTTTAAGGGTGTTAACTGCCTCCAATATTGCCGGGATAAGGTATTTAGCTACTCCGGTATCGAAAAGTCGGTTATAAACCTGAAAAATAACGGGCGCGCCTGTTTCCTCTGCCGCGTGCATAACGCCTAAAACGCTCTCAAAATTATACATATTAAAAGCGGGTACGGCAAAATTGCCTTTTTCTCCCAGCTCGAGAATTTCTTTAACTGTATATTTCATTGTTCTTCTCCTTATACTTCATCCATTTTAAGCGACGGAATATACTTGCACACTTCTTTAATATCGTTTGTGAAGCTGCCGCTTATTTCGCTGACATGGTGTATATACGGGCCCTCGACCAGCTTGCGCTCCCAAGCGTCAAGATTATCGAATTTAGCCCACAAATGGGTGCCGAATGTATACGGTCCGCTTGCGCTGTCACATTCGCCGGCGATTATCGAATATCTGCCGTGATCCTGATCGATTCGGGTAACAGTATAATGCCCCTCTTGAACCCTAAACCATGCACGCATATTTTTACAATAACACGGTTCATCCTCTTTGTGAAGAGAATGTGCAAAGGGACCGCAATGCCACAGAAGTTCAACATTTCTGTCTGACGGATGTCTTGTAGTAAATTCGCCGAGGAACGGCTTTTCCTTGCCGAAAGACAAGCACTTAAGCAACACCTGCGTCATGGCGGCATGCATATCGCTCTCACAGCTGATTATATAATCCATATCGGCTAATATTCCGTAAACTGCGCAAGGCATAGCACCTACAAGCTGTTGCATTGCCGTCCAACATTCTGCAGAAATGGCGTCCAATTTATATTCTTCAAATAACTCTTTATACATTATTACAAAAGCCCACATTTTTTCAAGGTTGGGTTCTGTATCGGAGTCAATTTCATACAAGCTCTTAATTTTCTCTGCACCTGCGGCAAGCTCTTCTTTTTTATTCTCCAGAATCGCATTAAACTTATCACGGATTACCGCAAGATTTATCGGAATGACATGAATATCAAATTCCTCCATAAGCTGACCCTCGTTGAAGATTACCGAGCAGAAGGGCTTTGGGCGAAGACCGACCTGACCTATGCGCATTTGTTATCTGTTTTCTTATCTGTTTGGATTCCTTTTTACACAAAATTTTCCGAAGTGCCGCAAAACATCTTTTTCGTATCCACCAGCCAAAATGAAAATCCGTTCTCATAAGAGAGCGAATTTTCGTTTTGCATTCTTCACTATTCATTCAATCGGATTTTCGTAATGAATAATGAATAATGAATAATGAATGATGGATTCCCTTCCCCCCATAGCACAGACGATCCCGCGCGCGGCGTCAGCCAGCCGCTTTGCCTGAGGCGACGGGCGCCTCGGTGGAGGGGACGGTCAGCAGCCCCTTGCTCGGGATCTGCCTGCCCTCGACATTAATGGTATAATTTTCCTTATATATCAGCTCAGAAATCGGAATCAGCTCATAGCCGTCGCTTTGGAGCTTTTCGATCAATGTGGGGAGCGCCTCAGGCGTATGCTTTGCCGCATTGTGAAACAAACAGATCGACCCCGGCTGAACCTTTGAGGTGACCCGCTCGGTGATCTCCGCGGCGGTTTTGTCTTTCCAGTCAAGACTGTCCACATCCCACTGTATGCAATACATTCCCTGCGACTTTACCACGTCGATCATGGTGTTATCATAATCGCCGTAGGGCGCGCGAAAAAGTATCGGGCGCTTGCCGGTGATCTTCTCGATTTTGTCGTTGCAGTTTTTGAGCTGAGCCGCCATTTCATCGCGCGACAGCTTCGGCATATGCGGATGATCGTCCGAGTGGTTCATGATCTCGTGTCCCGCGTCGGCGAGCGCTTTGACCGACTCGGGATATTTATCGACCCATTCGCCGACCACAAAAAAGGTCGCTTTTACATGATATTTTGCGAGAATTTCGATCAGCTTCTCGGTGTCCTCGTTGCCCCATGCCGCGTCAAAGGAGAGCGAGATCTGCTTTTTGTCTTTCTGCGTGCAATAGATCGGCAGCTGTTTGGTCGACGCCGCCGCAGGGGAGGCAGCGGCGGAGGTCACTGCGACGACCACTGCCGCGATCAGCAGGATTGCCACCGACATAATGATCATAAGCGACCGCTTGTTGATGATGCAGTATTTCATTTTCGACATATGTTTCAACCTTTCGTAAATGTATGTGTTAAAGCATATGCGGGTGCAATTTGTCCGTATTATAGCGATTTTAGGCGGAAAGTAAAGCGCCCTTCTACGGCAGAACGTCATAGGAATATGGCTTTTTTCTGGTGAAGAGGCAGCGACAGCGAGCAGCCGTAAATTTTTGATGTGGAGGTGAACGGACATGTTTTTAACTACTTTGAGCAAAGAATTGCGCTTTCTTTCCAGCTGTTCACTATTACTTATTGCAGCTAAAGCTCTCAAGGCAAGTTTCGTGAAAAGTGAAAAAGTTAAGCTCCAAAGACACAACTCTTTGGAGCTTTGGTGAAGATGAGTGGACTTGAACCACCGACCCCCTGCATGTCAAGCAGGTACTCTAACCAACTGAGCTACACCTTCAAATATTCATGCGGATTTTGACCGCAACAATATTATACTACATTCGCGGCGATTTGTAAAGCCTTTTTTGCAATCTCGGGCAAATTATTTTCGGGGTCTTGCCCGCCGCGCTGCGCGGTATCCGCATAGCTTAACAAAGCCGCCCTCCCCGTTATGTTGATTGGCGGAGAGGGGGATTTATCGGTAATTATTCGGCTTGGGCTTCATCGACTGCGGTGCTGTCGTTGTCGGAATTGCCATCTGCGGCGCTGTTGCCGGCAGTCGCATTGCCGCTCTTGCGGAACATGAATTTCAGGCAGATGGGGCAGGCGATCGAGGTAATAACGATCAGCATAATGGTGGCAACCAGCGGGTCGACACCGAGAATTTCGCCCGACGCGCCTTTATAAATCAGTGCCGAGCCTGTCGAATAAACTGCTAAGGCGACCTCGCCGCGGGCGATCATGCCGTAACCGATGGTGAGCGATTCACTTTTATTATAGCCGAACAGCCGCGCCGTGCCGCCGCATCCGATTAGCTTGCCGAGGATGCCGACTGCGACGATCGCCGCGCCGAACAGCAGATCGGAGGGGCGGAACATACTGAAATCGGCGCTGATGCCGATAAAGGCGAAGAAGATCGGCGAAAAGATCATATAGCCGTTGATCAGCACCTTGCGGTCCATATAGTCGGTGTCGTGCAGACCCGAAAGGACAAGCCCCGCCATAAATGCGCCTGTGATCGCGGCAACGCCGAAGAATTTTTCGGCGGCGTAGGCGAAAAAGAAGCACAGCGCGATGCCGAAGATGCCCGTTCGTCTTTTATGCGGGCGGGTTTCTTCGAGGTATTGAAACAGCTTTCTTACGGGCAGACCGACCGCGATGCTGAAAAGGAAGAAGCCCGCGGCTTTGAGCAGCGTGATCAGGATATTGCCGCCGCCGTGCAGGCCCGTGACGATCGACAGCGCGATAATGCCGATGATATCGTCGATGATCGCGGCGGAGAGAATCGTTGTTCCGATCGGGGTGTTCAGCCGCCCCAATTCGCGCAGGGTTTCGACGGTGATACCGACGCTGGTGGCGGCGAGTATCACGCCGACAAAGATCGCGTTGAGCAGCTTATGCTGATCGAGCGCGGCGGAGAACCCGCCCATGAACAGAAGCGAAACGACGGTGCCGAGCAACATCGGCACGATGACGCCTGCGAGCGCGATCATGGAGGAGGCAAAGCCGCTCTTTTTCATCTCGCGGAAATCGGTTTCCAAGCCGCTGGAAAAGAGGATCAGAATCGTTCCGATCTGGGAAAATGACTGCAAAACATCCATTTCCGCCTCGGTCGGCGCGATCAGACCCTGAAAGCTCCAGCCGAATCGCCCGATGATCGCGGGCCCGATCAGCAGACCGGCGATAACCATGCCGACGACCTGCGGCAGACCGAGCTTGCGCGCGCAGATGCCGAGCAGCTTGGTCGACAGCAGGATGACTGCCAGAAAATATACGATGTTCATTACGTCAAATTGCATAAAACTGTCACCTGAAATTTTGATATTGCGCCGATTTTGAAGTGTTCTTCACGTGTTTCTCGCGGATTTCGGCAGATTCCGCGGCGGGGGCAGGCATACAGCGCGGCGATGTTTGTTTCGCCGCGCTGTCAGTCACCGTTGCAGCAATATGTGCAACGCTATTTTGTTTTTTTAATGACCTTCATGCGCGAAAATTCTTCGCGTTCTTTTTCTTCGAGCGATTCGGTGATGAATCGGATAGTGGATTCAAAGCGGGGGATGATGATATTTTTCAGCGCATTGGCGCGCTTTTGCGTCTTTTTGATGCCGTGAGCCAAGCGGTAGATGCTGTTCTCGATCTCGGCGAGCTTAACGGTCAGAACCTTGACCTCGTCGAACTTGCGAAACGCCATATCGAGATTTTCATTGGTACGGATATAGCCGTAGTTGATCGGGGGGCGCTTGTAATCAATCGCCACCAGCGGGATATCCACGCCCATAACGCTGCGGTAATCCAGCGTGATTCCGTTGTCCACGGGAATGGTCTGCGACAGCTCGTCGATAATTCCCAGCGTCATATTGGCGATCTGCAGCGCGTGATATGCTTCGAGATAGGCGGAATTGATCTTGCCCTGAATCTCCTTGGCGCTGTCGAGCATGGACATGGTTTCGCGAATCAGAATATTGCGTTTTCTGTCCATCAGCTCGTAGCCTGTCAGGCTCAGTTCCAGCGATTTTTTCGCCGCTATGAGGTTGCCCTTGGTCGGGAAGACCTGCTGTGCCATTTTCGGCTCACCGTCCTTTCACATGATTTTGCCGCTTGGGTGCGAGATGGTTATTCCGCGGATTCAACAGATGCGCGGGTAACGCCGCTCTGTAATCTTTTCAGCGCCGGTTCAAAATATTTATCCAGCAATGCGTCGTCCACACGGTCCAGCTCCTCGCGCGGCAGGCAGGTCAGCAGCTCCCAGCCGAGATCGAGCGTTTCGGTAATCGAGCGATTCTCGTTTTCGCCCTGATTTAAGAATCGGCTTTCAAACTGCTTGCCGAACTCGAGATAGCGCTTATCCGCGGCGCTGAGCTCCTCCTCGCCGATGACCGACGCGAGCGAACGCGCGTCCTGCACATGGGCATACGCCGCAAAAAGCTGGTTGGCAAGCGGCTGATGATCCTCACGCGTGAAGCCTTCGCCGATGCCGTCTTTCATCAGTCGGGAGAGGGAGGGCAATATGCCGACGGGCGGGTAAATTCCCACGCCGTCGAGCGAGCGATCGAGAACGATCTGCCCCTCGGTGATATATCCCGTCAGGTCGGGGACAGGGTGGGTCATATCGTCGTTCGGCATGGTCAGTATCGGAATTTGCGTGACCGAGCCGTTGATACCCTTGATCATGCCCGCGCGCTCATAAAGCGAGGCAAGATCGGAATACAGATAGCCGGGGTAGCCCTTTCTGCCGGGAATCTCGCCCTTGGATGAGCTGAATTCGCGGCACGCCTCGGCATAAGAGGTCATATCGGTCATGACGACCAGAATGTGCATATTATGTTCGAATGCGAGATATTCCGCGGCGGTCAGCGCACATTTGGGGGTGATGATGCGCTCGATGATCGGGTCGTTTGACAGATTGAGGAACATGACGACGCGCTCCAAAACGCCCGCCGCCTCAAACGACCGCTTGAAGTAGTCGGCAACGTCGCGCTTGACGCCCATGGCGGCGAACACGACGGCGAAATTCTTATCGTTTGCGTCCGCAATCTTCGCCTGGCGGACGATCTGAACGGCAAGCTCATTGTGCTTCATGCCCGAGCCTGAAAAGATCGGCAGCTTCTGCCCGCGGATAAGCGTGGTCAGCGCGTCGATCGAGGAAATGCCGGTTTGGATAAAGTTGCGCGGATATTCGCGCGAAACAGGATTGATCGGTGCGCCGTTGACGTCGCGCCTTGCGGAGGGGAATATGCTCCCCAGTCCGTCGATCGGGCGCCCGACGCCGTTGAACACGCGCCCGAGCATTTCCGATGAAAGCGATATTTCCATCGGTTTTCCGGTCATCACGGTGCTGGTATTGACCAGCGAGAGCCCCTTTGTTCCCTCGAAAACCTGAATGACGACCCGCGTCCCCTCGATCTGGACGATTCGCCCCGTGCGCTTGGTGCCGTTATCCAGCCGAAGCTCGACCATTTCCTCATATTCGGCTCCGCGCACGTCGTCCAGCACAACCAGCGAACCGTTTATCGAGTCGAGTCCGATATGTTCAATAATCATTTGCTTGATTCCTTTCCGACGGCTTCAGACCGATTTAACTTCGGCGGCAATCTCGTCAATTTTCTTTATATATGCGTCGAACTTTTCGAGATGATCGTTTTCAACCTCATACTTCATCTTCAGCAGCATATCAAACGCGCCCTTGTCGATCAGCTTGGAGATCGGGACGTTTGCCGAGATGAGGTCTTTGCACGTATGATACAGATACAGAATAGTGCTCATCATCTTATACTGCTTGATGAGCGGGACATAGGTATCGTCTTTATGAAAGGCGTTCTGCTGCAAAAAGCCGACGCGGATAACGCGCGCGATTTCGATGATC
>JBJEQI010000199.1:0-1900 GCA_051881675.1 Acutalibacteraceae bacterium | reverse complement strand
GGCAGAAAACGCCGGACATCTCGTCCACAGTCATCGGCTGCATGGTTGCGGGATTGAGCAGGGGAGCGGGCTTGTTCTTCATATCCGCGCGAAGATTATACCACTGACGCGGCAGCTCATCTTCGGATAGGTAGATCTTGTAAGGTATTTCGTTGTTCATCATCGGTCATCCTTTCACAGACGTATTTTTATATGATAATGCGGTTTTCGGGTTGACGAAACGCACTACAATATTCGTTGCGGCGGGCGGTTATCACCGTTTTTGCGATATATAAAACAAAAACCGCCCACAGCATTAAACTAAATGCCGGGACAGGTCAATCTCCTGCGGTGCCACCCTGCTTGATGAAATATCATCCGCTTTGCGCATACATAAGAATATGCCGATCGTTGGTAACGGAGAATCCCGCTCCGTCTTGCATACTGAAAATTCCGCTCGCCCTCAAAAGACCATTCGGCACCGCTTTGTTTGCTGCGTCGCACCCGCCCGCAGCTCTCTGAAAACAAGGGGCAATGCCTACTTACTCTTTTTCATCGGTTTGTTGCACAATATTTATACACTCACAATAGCTTTAGTGGCTATGTGAGGTTATTATAGCACCGCTGTCGGTGTTTGTCAAGCCCCTTGCGCAATTTATTTCGCTTTACATTTTCGGCGAAATATGGTATGCTTTAGACATAGTACAACCCCGCAACGGCATATTGTTTTTCGGGTGTTGCGATTATGAAGGGCGAATTAAAACGGCTCGGCGCGGGCGCCGCCGCGCTGATGATCTTGGTTTGCGGCGTGATTTTGTCGGTCAACGGTTTCCCCGACGCCCGAAGGCTGTATTTTCGATGCGTGGGGGCGTCGCCTGCATATGTTCCGCCGAAAATACTGGTGGACGCGGGGCACGGCGGGGTGGACGGCGGCGCGGTTTCGCCGATTGATAAAACGGTGGAAAAAGAGCTGAATCTTGCCGTTGCACAGCGCCTTTGCGACCTTTTGAAGATCATGGGGTACGATGTGGTCATGACCCGCACGGAGGATATTTCGATTCACGGCGCCGAAGCCAACACCATTCGCCAAAAGAAGGTCAGCGACCTGAAAAACAGGCTGAAGCTGCTGGATGAGGGCGATTGCGAGCTGCTGATCAGCGTGCATATGAACATCTTTTCCGAGAGCCGTTACAGCGGCACGCAGGTGTTTTACGGCGGGGGCAACGAATTGTCGCAGCCGCTTGCCGAGGAGCTGCAAAAAAGCGTAAAAGCGCTTATTCAGCCCGACAATGAGCGGGTCGTCAAGCGCTCGGGCAAGAGCATTTATATACTGTATAACGCCAAAAAGCCCGCAGTGATGGCGGAGTGCGGGTTTCTCTCGAATTATGAGGAGCTGACTCGGCTTAAATCGCCGCCGTATCAGCAAAAGCTCGCCGCCGCGCTGATGAGCGGCTTGAATGAATATCAATACGGCCGCTATCGGCAGTATTCGTAATAACCAAGCGTTCTGTTAAAGAGGGCGGATTAACCGAAAGGAACTACTGAATATGGCAAAAGCAAGGTCTGTTTATGTTTGCAGCGAGTGCGGCAATGAATCGGTAAAATGGCAGGGGAGATGCTCCGCCTGCGGCAATTTTAATACCTTTGTCGAGCAGATATCCGCGCCCGCGCCGTCTGCCCCGGGGCTTCGGAGCGCGAGCGTGTTGCGCGGCCTTAGCGCTGTCAGCGCGGTAAAGTTGCGCGAGATCTCGGCGGCGGACGAAAATCGCTATAAAACGGGGATGACGGAGCTGGATCGTGTGCTCGGCGGCGGTATCGTCAAAGGCTCGCTCGTTTTGCTCTCGGGTGACCCCGGAATCGGAAAATCGACGATCATTCTGCAAATGTGCCAGACGCTCGGCGAGGAGCTGCGCGTTTTGTA
>JBJEQI010000198.1:0-8196 GCA_051881675.1 Acutalibacteraceae bacterium | reverse complement strand
AGGCGCTATTATACGATCAAAAACACCGCCACCGCCTCGCAGGCGATCGGGTGCAAGGAGCTAAAGCCCTATATCGACGGCGACGCGTCGCTCGACGAGTGCGCCGAGCGGCTTAAAACCGCCACCAGACGCTATGCCAAGCGCCAGCTGACGTGGTTTATGCACAAGGAGAACATCACTCCGATCTATGTGGACGAGGGCGGCGCCGAAGAGCGGTGCCTTGCGGCGGCGAAAGAATTTTTGAGAAACGGAGGTCTGACCCCATGAAAATCAATGCTTCAAAGATCATGTTTACCCTTTTCGGGGTATTTATCGCGGCGTTTTTGGTCGTCACCGTCTTTAATTTTTTCTATTCGCCGTTTGAAACGGAGATCGCGCGCGAAATGACGGTCGAGGAGTCGATCGAAGCGCCTGCCGTCGCCGTGCGCGACGAGCGGGTCATCACCTCCGATCAAAGCGGCGTCGCCGTGTATGCAGTGGAAAACGGGGGCAAGGTCGCCAAGGGCGCGGCGGTCGTCAGCTATTACAGCGACGCGGACAGCGCGGCGAAGAAGATTCAGATCGACCGCCTCAGCGGAAAGATTAAGCGGCTGACCGATATTTATACGCAAAACGGCAATTATGCCGCCGATCTCGATATTGTCGCCGACAGCGCGTCCGCCAATCTGCTCTCGATGCTCGAAAACGTGGAAAACGGCAATCTTTCCGCGGCGGGCGGTTATGCCGACGAGCTGTTTTACGATATGTGCCGCGCAGGTGCGGCGACGGGCAGAATCACCGACATTATCCCGCGCACCGATGAGCTAAAAACCTCGCTGGATTCCCTCAAAAAGGGCTATAAGCAGAGCGAATCCACCGCCGTGAGCGACTATTCGGGTTATTTTGTCAATGTTACCGACGGGTATGAAAGCGCGATCAGCTTTGAAAATATTTCCGAACTGACCGTGGATGATTTTGACAAGATCAAGCCCGCCGCCGTGGATAAAAACGCGGTCGGCAGGGTCGTTTGCGATACGGGGTGGTATCTTGCCGCCAAAGTCGATCTCGCCGCGGCAAAGGAAATCACCGAGGGCGGCAGGGTCAGCGTTGCGCTGCCGATCGGCGGATTTGAGCGGCTTAGCGCCACCGTTACTGCAGTCAACGCCGACCGATCGAAAAATCAGGCGGTGGTCGTGCTCAACTGCACCAATATGAGCGGCGAGCTGGCAATGATTCGCCGCCAGGATATCCGCATTATCGTCAAGACCCATACGGGTTTGCGGGTGAGCAAAAAAGCGGTCCGAGTGGTCGACGGCGTTCGCGGAGTTTATGTTTCGATCAACGGAATCCGCCGCTTCTGCGCGACGGACATCGTCTATTCGGGCGAGGAATTTGTGATCGTCGATACCGACAATTCCAGCGGAAAGCTTCGGATTTACGACGATGTTATCGTGTCGTCATAGGCGCGGCGTGAGGTTTTAAGACACAGAAAGGATGACTTTATCATGGATGAATATGCAGAATATATCGGGGGCAGAATCAAGAATTTTGATGAGAATTATAAGATCGTGACCGAGCGGATTCGCCGCGCGGCGGAGCAGTCGGGGAGATCTATTTCCGACATCACGCTGCTCGCCGCGACCAAAACGGTGGAAGCGGAAGTGATCAATCACGCGTTTCGGAGCGGCATTCGGGTGATGGGCGAGAACCGCGTTCAGGAATTCTTGTCAAAAGAGGAGGCGCTCGAGCCCGATCTGCGCCGCCAGTTTATCGGCACCTTGCAGCGCAATAAGGCGCGGCAGATCGTCGGCAGGGTCGAGCTGATCCAGTCGGTCGATTCGGTGAAGCTCGCGCAGGAGATCGCCCGCCAAAGTGAGATGCGAAATATCGTCAGCGATATTTTGATCGAAGTCAACATTGCGGGGGAGGAGTCCAAGAGCGGTATCAACCCCGCCGCTTTACCCGAAATAATGGAGCAAATGGCAGAATTTCGGAATATTCGGGTCAGGGGACTGATGACTTTGGGACCTGTCAGCGACGATACTGCAAAAAAATCCGCAATTTTTGAGAAAATGCATAAACTCTTTATTGACAATTCGGTGAAAAAAGTAGATAATATAAATATGGATATTTTGTCGATGGGTATGTCGTCGGATTACGACATCGCCGTGCAGCACGGCGCGACTATGGTTCGCGTCGGGTCGGCGTTGTTCGGCGCGCGTCATTACAATTGACAAACTGCCTGATCGCGCACTGTGTTCGGCGGCTTTTTCTGTGCCCCGCCGCCGGGCTTTGAATATAAATTTGAAAGGATACTAAATCAATGGGAATGATCGACAAACTTAAGAACTTTATGAGTGTTCAGGATGACGATGTTTATGATGATGTGGATTACGCCGCGAATGATAATCCCTATGCCGAGGAAGAGGCGCCTGCATCGCGCAGAAGCTCGCGGGACATCTATTCCGACCGAGACAGCGACTATTCTTCCTCTTACGACAGGGATTACAGTTCTCAGAGAGCCTCGCGCGACGATTCCAAGCGGAATAAGTATGTGAATATTCACGCCACCACCCAGCTTCAGGTCGTTTTGGTAAAGCCCGAGTCTTTTCAGGACGCTACCTCGATCGCGGATCACCTCAACCAGAAGCGCACGGTCGTGTTGAATCTGGAATCCACCAATAAGGAAATCTCCCGCCGTCTGGTCGACTTTTTGAGCGGCGTTGCCTATGCCAATCAGGGTCAGCTCAAGCGCGTTGCCAACAGCACCTTTATCGTTACGCCGTTTAACGTCGATATTATGGGCGACCTTTTGCTCGACGAGCTGGAGAACAGCGGACTCTATCTGTAATCATGGCGGAAAAATCGGGGACCGCCCCGCGCGATCTGCTTTCGGCGCGGGTTCTCGACTCGGTCAGAACCGCTGAGAATAAAAATTGCCCGTCGTTTGTCGGCTTTTTAAGCTGTGAGGAGTCGTCTGCCGTGCGGCAGTATCTCGCCTCCGCCGACTTTGCCGAAAAGGCGGGCAAATCTGTGAAATATGCCTTTTTCGGCGGGTTCGACGGCGCGGAGCGGCTGATCTTTGCGGCTCTTCCCGCGTGGGCGGACTGCGCTGAGGATATTGCGTTCCCGATCGCTGTCGCGCGGGTAACGCACAGACCCGAATTTTCCCTTTCCCACCGTGATTATCTCGGCGCGCTGATGTCGCTCGGGATCGAGCGCTCGCGGGTCGGGGATATTTTGGCGGATGCGGACGGCGCGTGGATTATGCTGCATGAATCAGTTGCCGATTATGTGATTTCGGAGCTGACGAAAATCGGCAGAGTGGGCGTTTCCTGCCGCCGTGAGGCGCCGGACGCGATCGACTTTCAGCCGCAGTATGAGGATATTCGGCTGACCGTCGCCTCCGAGCGGATCGACTGCGTTGTCGCCGCTTTGGCGGGCTGCAGCCGCGAGCGCGCCTGTGAGATGATTCTCGCCAAAACGGTGTTTATAGGCGGCACAGCGGTGACCTCCCGCTCCAAGCAGGTGAAAGAGGGGGACACCCTTACTTTGCGGCGGTTCGGCAAGTTCGCGATCGACGGGCTTTGCGACCGCACCAAAAAGGGACGGCTTATACTGACTGCAAGAAAAAGAAAATAGAAGATCGGTTATCAATTTAAGGAGTGTTAATCATGTATACTGCTGACAGCATCAGAGAAACAGAATTTTCAAAGGCGGGAATGTCCGGCGTCAAAGCGGACGAGGTTTATACCTTTGTCGACGACGTCGCCGCCGATTTTGAAACGCTCACCCGCCAGAAAGACGAACTTATCGCAAAATTAAAGGTTCTTGCCGACTGCATCGAGGAATATCGCCGCTCGGAGGATACGGTCAAAAACGCTATCCTGACCGCGCAGAAAACCGCCGACGCGATCCTGTCCGACGCGGAATCGCGCGCGGCAGCCGTTTTGGAGGAGAAGACCGCGCTTGCGGAGAATCTCGAAAAGACCGCTTCGGAAACTGCCGAGCAGATCATGAACGAAACGCAGACCAAGAGCCGCGAAATGCTCGATGAGGCGACCATGCGCGCCAACCGCATCGTTGCCGAGGCGGAGGAGATGGCCGAAAAGAAAAAGAACGAAATTGATAAACTGATCAATCAGCAGATGTTTACATATAATTACATCAAGGATGAAGTTAAGAACTTCAAAGAGCATATTATGAGCAGCTATAAGGAGCATCTGGAAAAGCTGTCCGCCGCGCCGATGCTCAGCCGCCCGCTGGAGGTTTATAACGAGCAGGAAACGGAGAAAGCAAAGCGCACGCAAAAGGCGGAGAGCAGCGCGGCGGAGCCTTTGACCGCTTCGGCGGACGACGTTGCCGATGAATCGGCTGAAACTTCCAAGCAGGAAACTGCCGAGGAATAAGGCGCATTTTCAGTATTTTCGCTTAACTTTCGCCTTTCGGCGGAAATTTATTCAGCATAAAGGATGGAACGACACATGTCACAGGATTACAACAACACACTTAACCTGCCGAAGACCGATTTCCCGATGCGCGCGGGGCTTCCCGTTCGCGAGCCGCAGGCGCTTAAAAAGTGGCAGAATGATAAAACCTACGATAAGCTGATGGAGAAGAACGACGGCAAGCCGCTGTATGTTCTGCACGACGGCCCGCCCTATGCCAACGGCAAGATTCATATGGGCACGGCGTTGAATAAGATTCTCAAGGATTTTATCGTGCGTTATAAGAATATGACCGGCTTTAAGTCGCCCTATGTCCCGGGCTACGATACCCACGGTCTGCCTACTGAGCTGAAAGCCAGAAAGGCGGCGGGCGTGAAGTCGGCGGAGGCGATGAGCCCTCTTTCACTCCGAAAGCTTTGCCGTGAGTTTGCGTTGAAATTTGTCGACGACCAGCGCGATCAGTTCGAGCGTCTGGGTGTGCTCGGCGAGTGGGATAATCCCTATCTCACGCTGAAAAATGAGTTTGTTGCCAATCAGGTGCGCGTGTTCGGAGAAATGGCTGAAAAAGGCTATATCTATAAGGGACTCAAGCCTGTTTATTGGTGCCCCGAGTGCCAGACGGCGCTCGCTGAGGCGGAGATCGAGTATAACGAGGATCCCTGTCATTCGATCTATGTCAAGTTCCGCGTGTCGGACGATAAGGGCATTCTGAAAGAGAAAGGCATTGACCCCGACAACACCTATTTCGTCATCTGGACGACTACCACATGGACTCTCCCGGGCAACCTTGCTATCTGCCTCGGTCCGAATTATGAGTATCAGGTCGTTCGCGCAGGGGACGAGAACTATATTATGGCGACCGAGCTGACCGACGCGGCAATGAAAGCCGCCAAGATCGACAGCTATGAAACGCTTTGCACTTTCAAAGGCGCGGAGCTTGAATACATGAAAGCGCACCATCCTTTCCTCGATCGCGAATCGCTGATCATTGTCGGCGACCATGTTACACTGGAAAGCGGAACAGGCTGTGTTCATACCGCCCCCGGCTTCGGTGTGGATGACTTTGAGGTTTGCCGCAAGTATGACGAGATTCCGATGGTTGTTCCCGTTGACCATAAGGGTATTCTGCACGACGCAGGTCAGTTCGACGGAATGACCACCGATGAGGCGAATAAAGCGATCGCACTGCATCTGGATGAAACAGGCGCGCTGTTCGCCCTGCAAAAGATCATCCATCAGTATCCGCACTGCTGGCGCTGCAAATCGCCGATCATTTACCGCGCGACCGAGCAGTGGTTCTGCTCGATCAAGGCGTTTGCCGAAACGGCTTTGGACGAGATCGACAAGGTCCGCTGGGTTCCCGAATGGGGCAAGACCCGCATCACCAACATGGTTCGCGACCGCAGCGACTGGTGCATCTCCCGTCAGCGTATTTGGGGCGTTCCGATTCCGATACTCTACTGCGAGGACTGCGGAAAAGAGGTTATCAATTCCGAAACGATCGGTATTATCTCCGACATATTTGAAAAAGAGGGCGCCGACGCTTGGTACAGCCGCGACGCGAAAGATTTTCTGCCCGCGGGCTTCAAATGCTCCTGCGGCTGCGGCAATTTCAAAAAAGAGTCGGACATCATGGATGTTTGGTTTGACTCGGGCTGTACGCATAAAGCGGTTTTGCAGTCCCGCGATTATCTCAAATATCCCGCCGACGTCTATCTCGAGGGCGCCGATCAGTACAGAGGCTGGTTCCAGTCCTCACTGCTCACATCGGTTGCGACCAACGGAATCGCTCCGTATAAAACCGTTGTTACTCACGGCTGGGTCGTCGACGGCAGCGGCAAGAAAATGTCAAAATCGCTGGGCAACACGATCATCCCCGATGATATCGTACCGAAATTCGGCGCGGATATTCTCAGACTGTGGGTTGCTTCGAGCGATTATCATGCCGATATTCGCATTTCCGACGAGATCTTAAAGCAGCTTTCCGAGGGCTACCGCAAGATTCGGAACACCGCGCGGTTCATCCTCGGCAATCTCGGCGACTTTAATCCCAACACCGATATGGTCGATTTCAGCCAACTGGCCGAGATCGATCGCTATGCGCTTATGCTGCTCAACCGTCTTATCAAAACCGTCAATAAAGGGTTTGACGATTTCGAATATCATACGATCTATCATGCGGTTCACAATTTCTGTATTTTGGATATGTCGAATTTCTATCTCGACATTCTCAAGGATAGACTGTATGTCGAAAAGGCGGATTCGGTTTCGCGCCGTGCCGCACAGACCACTATCTACATCATCCTGCGCGCGCTGACGCTGATGATCTCGCCGATTCTTGCTTTCACCGGCGATGAGATATGGCAGTTTATGCCGCATCTCGACGGCGACGATACCGAGAACGTCGTGTTTAACGACATCCCGACCGCTCCCGTTATCGAGGATGACGAGGCGCTGATCGCCAAGTGGTCGAGAATCGAACAGCTCAGAACCGATGTTCAAAAGGCGCTCGAGCTTGCCCGTGCCGAAAAGGTTATCGGCGCGTCGCTTGAGGCGAGTATCACTGTCTTCGCCGAGGGCGAGGATTATCAGCTGCTGGCTGACAACCGATCGGAGCTTTGCTCGGTGTTCATCGTGTCCGAGGTTGCCGTTGAAAACGGCAAGGGCGGCGACTATCAGGGCGAGCAGGTCGGCGTGAGCGTTCGCCACGCGGCGGGTGAAAAGTGCGAGAGATGCTGGAGCTTCAGCAACACCGTCGGAGCGGACAGTGAGCACCCCACTCTTTGCAGCCGTTGCGCCGAAATTCTGAAATAACAGACTATGCAGTTCCTCCGCCGCGGCGGCGGAGGAACTTTGAGCCTTTTTGCGGGTCGGCGGACAGGCAGTGCGCTGATTGCGTCGAGCATACTTTTATGTGCCGCGCCGCCGGAGCAGCGAACAGCGCTTCTTGCGCCGAAGGCACTTTGCTCGGACTTATGCGCTGCTATTTGCCGCTGTGCAGTCGGCGCAGCCGCGATTTTTTCGCTATATTGTCGCATTATTTGCCGCGCTTGGTGCTTTATCTGCGCTGAGCGGCATTTATCACAATCCATCGGGGGACATATTTTGAAAATCAGGATCACCGATCTTCGGAAACATAAAATAATCGCGCTGGTCATGGCGATTCTGGCGATTGCTGCCGATCAGGCGACCAAGCTTCTTGCCGCCGCCCGCGTTCCGCATGACCCTAAGTGCATCGTGGCGATACCGCATATTCTGGACTTTCGCTATTTGGAAAACAGGGGCGCGGCATTCGGTATGCTGAAAGATCATCGGTGGGTCTTTTTGATTGCGACGACCGTCTTTCTGATCGTTGCTATCTATGCCTTTTTCAGCAAAAAGATCAAGTCCGCGCTGGTGAATTATGCGCTCATGCTGATCATTTCGGGCGGTATCGGCAATATGATCGACCGCGTTTTTCGCGGCTATGTCATAGATTTTATCAACTTTTCTTTTATGAATTTTTTTGTTTTCAACATTGCCGACTGCTGTGTCGTCATCGGCTGTGCGCTGTTCATACTCTACCTCGTTCTCGACACCGTCCGCGGGCGTCGTTCGGTGGCCGACCATGAGTGATCGGCGTGATTTTCCGCTTTGCGGAGAGGTGGAGCTCGTCGTGGGCGACGGGCGCGAAGAATTGGGCGAAAACGGCGCCGTTTCGGCGGATATTCCGCGCGCCGTGCGCGGTGAGAGCCGGCTGGATAAATACATTTCCGACTGCTTTTCGGAT
>JBJEQI010000197.1:0-1912 GCA_051881675.1 Acutalibacteraceae bacterium | reverse complement strand
GGTCGCCTCCGAGCTGGATACCAATGTTTCGATCATTGAGATCAGCGACCTCGAGCTTTCTTATGCGAAGTTCCGGGTGAATAAGCAGACCGCCGACAGGATAGCGGTCACGTCGTCGGGCGGTGCGATTTCAGACGGCGCGTTAAAAGAATTACAGCAGGTTTTCTGATATTCGGATAAAGGCGGCGTGCCGTTTTCGGCGGCGCGCGACAGCGGGGCGATGCGCCTTCGCTGCACCATGCACTGCACAAATCGGAAGGAGAATAGTTATGAGCAACGCGAGTGAGTTTGGCTTTTTTCGCCGAAGACTGTTCGGCGGGTTCCGCAAAAAAGAGGTTTTCAGCTTTGTCGATAAGCTGCAGAGCGATCATAATGCCGAGGTTTTGCAGCTGAATGAGAAGCTTGCCGCCGTGCAGGAGGAGCTGGAGTCCGAGCGCAGTGCCGACGGTAGCCGCGCTCGTCAGGTGGAGCAGCTTGAAACGCAGCTCGCCGATGTGAAAAGCGTTTTGGCGGAGGGCGAAGCGGTCGGCGCAGACTATGAAAAGCTGAGCGATTTATGCAGGCAGATGAAGAACGCCAATTCCGAAATGCAGCAGCTGAATCTTCGCCTGAAATCGCGCAATGACGAGCTGGAGTCGCGGGTCGGCGAGCTTACCGCGCAGCTGGATACGATGGACCGTCGGGCGGTGCAGTATGAGAATACCCATTCCGCTTTAATCGATGAGATTCATCGGCTGAAGGATTTTGTCAAGGAGCTGGGCAAACGCCTGAAAGAGAATGAGGATTATTCTGTTTATAAAACCCGTTTTGAGGAGCTGACTGAGCGCTCGACGGGGCTGGAGGCGGAAACGGCGTCGCTCAGAAAGCTGCTGGACGGCGAGCGCGCGCGGAAAAATCAGCTTGAGAGCGCGATTCGCGATCTGGCGGCGATTGATTTTTCGGTGTTTGACGATGCGTCGATGAAGCTGACAGACATTGTCGGTGCCTCAAAATCTGTCCGTGCGTCGGTCATGGCGGCGCTGAAAAAGTGCGGGGAGAACGTCGATTCATCGGACGATCAGCCGTCGGTCGAATCGGAGCGCGCGATTGCAACCGATATTACTGCGGGAATCGACAATGACGCGCTGATCGACGAGATGTTAAAACAGATTGAGCATACCAATCAGCTGATTGCGCAGGCGGAGAACGATTTTAAACAGTCGCACAGCGGCAGCCGGCCGTTGGTCGATGCCGACTGACGAGGCGCGATTTTTCGGGCGCAGTCATGCGCCAACGGGCAGAAACGGAGCAGGAATCATTGGAATACATACTGACAACGGACAACTTGAAATCCCAGATACAGCATTTGCAAGCGGGGGACAGGGTGCTGCTCTCGGGCACGGTCTATACCTCGCGCGACGCCGCGCATAAGCGCATTTTTGAGCGGATGGCCCGGGGCGAAGAGCTGCCCTATGCGATCGACGGCGCGGTTATCTACTATGCGGGGCCGACCCCCACGCCGAGCGGACTGCCGATCGGCTCATGCGGACCGACCACCTCGGGCAGGATGGATGTCTACGCCCCGAAAATGCTGGATATGGGGCTTGCGGCAATGATCGGCAAGGGCGGCAGGAGCCGCGAGGTCGAAGAGGCGATCGTGAGGAACGGCTCGGTGTATTTTTGCGCGATCGGCGGCGCGGGCGCGCTTGCCGCAAAGTGCATTACCTCGTGCGAGGTCATCGCATTTGACGATCTGGGGTGCGAATCGGTCAAGCGGCTGACCATTCAGAATTTCCCGCTGTTTGTCGGCATTGCCCCCGATGGGTCATCGCTTTTTGCCGACTGATCTTGCCGATGACAGCCCTTATCCGAAGCGGCTGACAAGTATTTGACTGTGGAGGAGTTATGGCTACTACGCTGGATTTTATTACCT
>JBJEQI010000196.1:0-8212 GCA_051881675.1 Acutalibacteraceae bacterium | reverse complement strand
CTGTTTTCGGCGTATTCGAGGATGAGGACGCGGCGCGCGAGGCGCGGCAGGTGCTCGAGGACGATTTTGACGATATGATCCTCTGTTTGCCGACCGACTGCGGCGTGCGCGAAAAATAACTGAATAAATTTTTATAATGATGACAAAAATACCTTCGCGATGGTAAGAAATTACATACGGAGGTATTTTTATGTTTGAAAACAAGATCTTAAAGGATTGGGAAAAAGCACTCGCGGCGGGGCTGATTATCTCGCTGCTGCTCAGCCTGATTTCGTTTTCGGCTGAGTGCAAAAACATTCGCCGAGATGTTTTGCGGCTGCACATCCTCGCGAATTCCGACAGCGCATACGATCAGGAACTAAAGCTTGCGGTGCGCGATAAAATTCTCGCTGTGTCGGAGAGCATTTTCGACGGCGCCGCCGACATCGACGACGCGCTCGAAAAGGCTGAGCAGAACAAGGGCGCTTTCCTCGCCGCCGCCGATCAAGTCATCCGCGAGCGCGGCGCTGATTATCCCGTCAGCTTAGAAATTGCGAAGACGCATTTTGACACCCGCCACTATGACACCTACACCCTGCCGGCGGGCGACTATACCGCGCTGCGGGTCAAAATCGGCAAGGCAGAGGGGCACAACTGGTGGTGCGTGATGTATCCCTCGCTCTGCCTGCCCGCCTGCACAAATTATGATGAAGCGCTGGACAGCGGCGAGCAGGAGATCATTGAGAATTATCCGAAATATGAGATTCGGTTCAAAACGGTTGAGCTGTTCGAGCAGATCAAGTCATTTTTCAGCGACGAGGATTGATCGGCTCCCCTGACGCACACAGCCCTATTATCCGCCACTTTGGCGGCACAGCAAAACGCAGACGGCACCCTGCCGCCTGCGTTTTATTGTATCATTCTTATTGTCTTAGCGTTACGCCGATCTTTTCAAGACCCCGCAGTATCTTCGCTACCGCGTTATCCGTTTCCTCATCGGTGAGGGTGCGGTCGGACGCGCGCAGCACAATGCTGTAAGCTACGCTCTTTTTGTCCTTTTCGATTTGCTCGCCTGTATACACGTCAAACAGCTCGATGCTTTCAAGCAGTTTCGGAACAGCGCTCTTGATCGCCTTTTCGATGCGAATAACGGGCAGGTCCCTGTCGCAGGTGAGCGCCAGATCACGACTCGCCGCGGGGAAACGCGGCATCTTATGATAGCTCTTCTCACTGCATGAATGGCGCAGCAGTGTGGCAAAATCGAGCGACGCGGCATAAACCTTCGTGCCGATGCCGTAATTCTTGACTACATCGGGATGAATCTCGCCGATTTCGCCGAGCGTATCGCCGCCGAGCTTGATCACGGCGCATCTGCCGGGGTGGAACCACGGAATATCGCCGCACGGCTCAACATCATAATCCGACACATCCAGCTGATCGATCAGCTCCTCAACGGTGCCCTTGACATCGTAGAAATCGACGCTCTCGCCGTATGCGCCGATGATAATTTTCTTCGGCTCGTCGGGAAGTTCGCCCTCGCCGCGCGGATGATACTCGGTTGAAATCTCGAAAAGCCTTGCCTCCATATTGCGGCTCGCGCGGTTGGTGGCAAGCACCTGCATCATCGACGGGAGGCTGAATGTGCGCATAACGCCCGTGTCCTCGCCGAGCGGGTTGCGGATTTTTAAGCTGTTACGCAACGGTGAATCCGCGGGGACATTCATCTTATCGTAAAACTTCGGGCTGATGAACGAAAAAGTCGCGATCTCGCTGTATCCGCAGGCAAGAAGCGTTGCCGAAACCTTATTCTCGGCGATCTGCTCGGGAGTAAGCCGTGCCACGGCGCTGCCCTTGAGATTGGTGGTGGGAATCTTATCATAACCGTAGAACCGCGCGATCTCCTCGGCAATATCCGCCTTATGCTCGACGTCCTGACGGTATGACGGCACCTCGATCATGTCGTTTTCCACCTTGAAATCGAGCAGACGCAGGGTGTTGATCATCTCATCCTTGGAAACGTCGATTCCGATAAAGCGGTTGATCCAATCCGCGTCCAGCGCGATATGGCGCGGCGCATATGCGGTATGATCAATGTCGATCACGCCGCGAACGACCTTTCCTGCGCCGAGCAGCTCCACCAGCTCCGCCGCGCGCTCGAGCGCCTCGCGGCAGTTCTGCGCGTCCAGCCCCTTTTCATATCTTGCCGACGCGTCGGTACGAAGCGCCAGCGCGCGCGACGTGTTGCGCACCGACGGGCCGCGGAAGCACGCCGATTCAAACACGATCACCGAAGTATCGTCGAGAATGCCCGAATACTCGCCGCCCATAACGCCCGCAACCGCCATTGCCTCTTCGGCGTTGGCAATCACCGACATATTCTCGCTGAGCTCGCGCTCGACCGAGTCGAGGGTGGTGATCTTTTCGCCGGCTTTTGCGCGGCGGACAACGATTTTGCCGCCCTTGACAAAACGATAGTCAAACGCGTGCATCGGCTGACCGTATTCCAGCATGACATAGTTGGTAATATCCACAATATTGTTGATCGGGCGAACGCCGCCTGCGCGCAGGCGCTCCCTCATCCACGCGGGGGAAGGGCCTACCTTCACATCGGTGACCGCTCTCGCCATATAGCGCGGGCAGAAATCGGTATCCTCCACGCTGACGTCCAGCATATCGCCGATATTGCCGCCCGCCTCTTCTTTGACCGCGGGCGTATGCAGAGCCAATTTCCTGCCGAAAGTAACCGCCGCCTCGCGGGCAAGGCCGATGACCGAAAGGCAGTCCTGCCTGTTCGGCGTGATCTCAAAATCCACGATCGTATCGTCGAGATGAAGCACCGATTTAATATCGTCGCCGGGCTTGCAGTCCTCCTGCAAAACGAAAATGCCGTCTTCGATCGCATACGGATAGTCGCCGACGGTGAGGTGAAGCTCGCCGAGCGAACACATCATACCGTAGCTCATAATGCCGCGCAGCTTGCCTTTTTTGATCGTAACGCCGCCCGGCAGGTGCGAATTATCCAGCGCCGCGGGCACCAGATCGCCCACCTTGAGGTTGGACGCGCCCGTGACGATCTGAACCGTTTCGCTGCCGACGTCGATCTGACAAACGACCAGCTTATCCGCGTCGGGATGCTTTTCGATCGACAGCACCCGACCGACGACCACGCGATCGATCTCGGCGCCCGTTTCCTCATATCCCTCAACCTTGGAGCCGGACATGGTCATCCGCTCGCAGAACTCACGGTTCGGAATATCGGTGGTATCGGTAAATTCTTTTAACCAGTTTCTTGAAAGTAACATAATAATTCCTCCCCGCTTAATAAATGCTCTTAAAAAACTTCAAATCGTTTTCGTAAAGCAGGCGCATATCGTCAATATTGTATTTACGCATAACGATACGCTCCAGACCGATTCCGAATGCAAATCCCGAATACTCCTCGGGGTCGATTCCGCAGTTTTTCAGCACCTTGGGATGCACCATGCCGCAGCCGAGAACCTCAATCCAGCCCTCGCCCTTGCACAAGCGGCAGCCCTTGCCCCCGCAGGAGAAGCACTGAATATCCATTTCGGCGCTCGGCTCGGTGAACGGGAAGTGATGCGGTCTGAAGCGCACCACCGCGTCGTCGCCGTAAAGCCGTTTGGCGAATATTTCAAGCGTGCCTTTCAGGTCGCCCATGGTGATGTTTTTATCGACCGCCAGTCCCTCGATCTGATGGAACAGAGGAGAGTGAGTTGCATCTACCTCGTCGGCGCGGAAAACTCTGCCCGGGGCAATGATGCGAATCGGCGGCTTCTGATTTTCCATAACATGCACCTGAACGGGCGAAGTCTGCGAGCGAAGCAGGATATTATCGGTGATGAAGAAGGTATCCTGCGTGTCCCTTGCGGGGTGATCCTTCGGCAGGTTCAGCGCCTCGAAGTTGTAATAGTCATACTCCACCTCGGGGCCTGTCGCGATCGAATAGCCCATGCCGATAAAAATGTCCTTTACCTCGTCTAAAACGACCGACAGCGGGTGTTTATAGCCCATTTTGCGGCGCTTTCCGGGCATGGTAACATCCAGCTTTTCGGCGGCAAGCTGTGCGGCGAGCTTTTTCTCCTCCAGCTCCTGCTTTTTCGTCGCCACCAGCGCCTCGATCTTTTGCCTGACCTCGTTCGCCAGCTGACCGATCACGGGGCGCTCCTCGGCGGAGAGTGTGCCGAGCTGCTTTAAGATATTGGTCAGCTCGCCCTTTTTGCCGAGCAGCTTTACCTTGATCTCGTCCAGCTGTGCCGCCGAAACATCCGCCGCGAGCAGATCTTCCGCCTTTTTCAGTACATCGTTGATCTGATTTTTAAGCATGTTGATTTCCCTTTCGCATTGCCGACGGGCAAAAACTGTCACCCGCCCGACGGCATTATTTTCAGTGAATCGGGCAAAACAAAAAGCCCCGCCCTAAACCAGGACGAAGCTGAATACTCCGTGGTACCACCCGCATTTTCACCGCAAAAGCGATGAACACTCATTAGTCGGCAATAACGGCGCTCCCCCGTCGCAGGCTAAGCCGGGGCGCACGCGCCTCACACATCACCCGCGCCGCTCCAAAGTGAACTTCGGCGAATCACCCTGCGGCTGTCGCGGCTCTCAGCAGGTATGCCGCGGCTCTCTGATAACCGATGAAACGCTTACTCTCTTTTTCCCGGCGTTTGACACAAATTTGGGATTTTCAAACGGTAGTTGCGGCTGTTCGGACGTTTTGCAACGCAAAACTCCAAAATAACCGCTTGCGGTTATTATACCACATCTCCGTAAAATGTCAAGTGCTTTTTTTGCCGTATCGGCGCTCTAGCGCTCCGGCAAAAAACAAAACTGCGGGGTCAGAGAACGCAGCCGCTCTCGGCGCGCCCTGCCCCGCAGACCCGCTGACTGAAAATCAGCTCAGGTTCAGTTTGTTTTTTATCAGATGATGCGTGATAAAGTACGCCGCAACGGCAAGCGCCGCCGAAAAAATAATCTGCGTCCACTCATTGAACATCAGCCAGTTTCCGCTCGAGGAGATCAGCGAATCTTCCGCACCCGAGAAATACATGACCTCGGCGGAGACGATCGATTGGATGATCGACTTTCCGCAGCTGATCGCGAAATAGAAGCCGATTCCCGCCAGCACCTTATGCTTTTTGACGACGACCGCGCCGATGGTGAACGCCAGAAAAATGGTCAGGATAGCTGAAATCTCGCTGACAATCAGCAAAACGACCGATGTGGACATATGGGCGATCAGGTCGATGCCGAAAACATCCAGCAGTTCGCGGAACGCCTGCGTCAGCAGATACGGCAGATTCGCATTGGAAACTGCATAGACCGCGGTCATTACAAAGCCGATAACGCACAGAACGACAACAATCATCGAGCCGATCATAGTCACAGCCGAGCTGATCGTTTTCGACAGCAAAAGCGTATGCGACGAAACGGGCAGTGTGAAAGTCAGATAGCCCTGATCGGTAAACATGGAGTTATAAAAACGGCTGATAACCAGCACCATGACAGCGAGTGCATAGGCGAAGATCGCCAGAACGGAAAAGAAGAAAAGCATGGAGATCGAAATGCTGAAGATCAGCTCCACGGGATTATTGGCGGAGAACCCGTCATAACTGATCATCATTGTCAGCGCGCCGCATCCGACCGCAGTCGTGCAAAACACAATAACCGACAGTATGCTGAACAATTTTCCCGTTGCCTTAAAATCATATTTCAACAGCTTGCCTAACATCTGAACACCTCCCTGAAAAGCGCGTCGACGCTCTTGCCGTATTTTTGACGGATGTTGTCGACCGAGTCCTGCATAAAGACCTGCCCCTGATTGATGAATAAAAACTCATCGAGGACATTCTCAATATCGGTAATAAGATGCGTCGAGATCAGAACAGTCGCGTTTTCATCATAATTTGAAATGATCGTGTTCAGAATATAATCTCTCGCCGCGGGATCAACGCCGCCAATCGGCTCATCCAGCAGATACAGCTGCGCCTTGCGCGACATAACCATAACCAGCTGAACCTTTTCCTTGGTGCCCTTGGACATTGTTTTCAGCCGCATATCGGTATTGATGCCGAGCGAGCTGAACATCGACATAGCGCGCTGCGTGTCAAAATCGGCATAAAAATCGGAAAAATACGCGATCAGGTCGCGCACCCGCATCCAGCTGGCGAAATAGGTTCGCTCAGGCAGATACGAAACGATCGACTTGGTGCTTTGCGAGGGCTTCATCCCCGCCACAAGCAGTTCCCCCGAGGTCGGAGTGAGCAGACCCGCCGCCAGCTTGATCAGCGTGGTCTTACCGCTTCCGTTCGGGCCGAGCAGCCCGATGATCTTACCGCGCGGCAGCGAAAAGCTCACACCGCCGAGCGCAGGCGTCGCGCCGTAGCGCTTGACAAGATTTCTGCATTCGAGAATCTGCGAATTATCCTGCATAAAACTTCATTTCCTTTCAAATATACTGTCAGACGGTCACTCCCGCTCTTTGAATGCCGCGAGCATTTCAGCGGCCCCCGCCGCCGAAAGTCCGAACTTTTCGCATCGCTTCACGAAGTGGGCGATCTCGTCATCCAGCATGCTTTTCCGCACGCTTTCAAGCAGTGCGCGGTCATCGGTTACGAATCTGCCGCTGGTCGTGTGCGCATAGACAACGCCTGTCCGCTCGAGATCGACAAGCGCTTTTTGCATCGTGTTGGGATTGACCCCCGCGTCGGCGGCAAACTCCCGCACGCTCGGCAGACGCTCACCGGGAGAATAAACGCCCGTGACAACGTCGGTCAGAATCCGCGTCACGATCTGATTATAGATCGGTCTGTCGTCATCAAAATGCCAGCTCATTCTATCATCCCTTCTTTCCTATTGAGTGATCTATTATTATAATACAATATTGTACTACAAATGTCAAGCACTTTTTTATAATTTTCGATAATATTCTCCTCCGCCCGCCGCATTACCGCCAAATAAGGCAGCTCAGCAGGATATATACCGCGTATATTCCGAGCAAAATCCCCCCCTGCCGCCGCGAAAACTTGCTTTTTACCAGCGCGGGAATCAGCGCGATCAGGCAAACGGCAAGGCAGACGGGCAGATCGATTCGCACCGTGTTTTGACCAAGCGGCAGACCGCCGCCTGAGATCAGCCCGCAGATCGGCATGATCAGCGAAAGGTCGATGATGTTCGCGCCGATCACATTGCCGAAGCCGAGCTCGGATTCATGCTTGCGGATCGCCGTCACCGTCGTGATCAGCTCGGGCAGCGAGGTTCCGACTGCGATCGCAGTGATCGCGATGATGCGCTCGGGAACGCCGATAAACGCGGCGAGCAGACTGCCGTTATCCACCAGCAGCTCCGCGCCCCAAACGGTCATCCCCGCGCCGAGGATGAATTTGATCAATACAAAGAATATACCGCCCGAAGCCTCCCCGCTCATTCCTTTTGGAGCTGACTTTTTCAGCGTCCGGACCGCCGAGCGGATATTATCCGCCATTGCCAGCGCAAACAGGATCGGCAGCAGCGCGCAGGCGAGCAGCGAAAACTCGCCGCCCGCTCCGAAAACGACGATAAACACCGCCGCCGCTATCATCAACAGCGATTTCGGCAGGTATTCTGCTCTTTTCAAAGCGCAGGGCATAAAAATCATGCCGATCGCCATGATCAGCGCCACGTTCGCCGTAACCGAGCCGACGGCATTGCCGACCGCCATATCGGTTTTGCCGTGAACGGCGGCGATCACCGACACCAGCAGTTCGGGAAGCGTGGTTGCAAAGCTGACGACCGTCGCGCCGACAATGAGCTTCGGCACACCCGAAATGCGCGCGATCGCCGACGCGGAATCGACAAAAATATCGCCGCCTTTCGCGATCAAGAATATGCCGAGAATCAGCCATAATACCGCCGTCGTTATCTGCATGGCAACACATCCCCCTTGTAACCAACTCGGGCTAACCGCCGCACTAACACCATATGCCGCCGCGAGGAGCGCCATGCAAAAAAACGCGGCAAACAGCTGAAATTACTGCCTGCCGCGCTCGAGCGCTTATGAAAAATCAAACGATTACAGCCGCCGATTACAGATATTTGCCTGCCGATACATCATAAACTCCGCGCGTCGTCAGTCGAAGCTCGGGGATTACGGGCAGACTCATAAAGGAGAGCGACATAAACGGGTCGACATCAGGCGAAACGCCGAGCGAGTAGGCGGCACGCTTGGCAGTCT
>JBJEQI010000195.1:0-1924 GCA_051881675.1 Acutalibacteraceae bacterium | reverse complement strand
TTATTTTGAAATAAAAGTTTGGAGAAGGTCATTATGACTCAGAAAACCAAAAGAATATTTGTCATCGCCGCTTTGGTGGTGTGGGATGTTTTGTCGGTGCTGATCGCGGTCTTTTTATCCTTTCGCATCAGCTATGCGTTCTTTTATAAATCCAACGGCGTTTGGTATAATCCTCTCACCTGGGTGCCGAAGATCAACGGCGGCAATTTAGCGCTGTTTGTGTTCGTCATGTGCGTCGGCATCGTTTTGCTGAACATCATTTTCCGCAATTATACCAGCCCGCTTCACCATGTGGGAATCAGCGAAATGTTGCGCATCGTGCTGGCCTGTCTGGTGTTTTCGGTGTCGGTTTTTATTGCGGTCACCATGCTCGACTATTTTCAGTCGCATAACGATTATGTGATCGTTATGTGCCTGTTTGTCACGATTTTACAGATTGCGGGCAGGTCGTTTGTCAAGCTGATCAATGAGGCGAAAACAGCGGTCAACTCGATCTCCAAGTCCAAGCGCGATACCACCGTTCGCACGCTGATTTTCGGCGCGGGCGAGGCGGGCGCCTATTTTTGCAACAAGATCAAAAACGATAAAAACAGCGACAATCTGCCGGTCGTTTTTATCGACGATAATAAGCAGCTGCAAAAGAACCGCGTTCACGGCGTTAAGGTCTACGGCGGCAGCGAAAAGCTGAAAGAGGCGATCGAGCGGTTTAATATTGATGAAGTCGTTGTGGCGATTCCGACCGCGAGCAAGGAGCTTTTGAAATTTGCGATCGACGTTTGCAAGCAGGAAAAGTGTAGGCTTCGAAGATTCGGCGTTATCGACGACGTCGAGATGGAAAAGGTCAGCCTGACGCAAATCGATATTGAGGACCTGCTCAAGCGCGAGAGTGTGCATCTCGATATGGAGGCGGTCAAGCGCTTTGTGGCGGACAAGGTTGTTATGGTAACGGGCGGCGCGGGCTCGATCGGCTCGGAAATCTGCCGTCAGGTGCTGAAATTCGGCTGCCGTCATCTGGTGGTGTTCGATTTTAACGAAAACGGATTGTATGACATCGAGCAGGAGCTGAAAGGCGAATATGCGGGAAAATTTCATGTGCGACTCGGCTCGATTCGCGATAAAAAGCGGCTCGGCGAGGTGTTCGACGAATTTAAGCCGAAGATCGTTTTTCATGCCGCAGCGCATAAACACGTGCCGATGATGGAATATTGCCCTAAGGAAGCGGTAAAGAATAATGTAAAGGGCACAGTCAATGTCGCGACCGCGTCGATCGTGTATCATGTGGAGAAGTTCATTCTGATCTCGACCGATAAGGCGGTCAATCCCACTAATGTTATGGGGGCGACCAAGCGTATCGCGGAAATGGCGATTCAGCTGCTCAATTCGATCTCGGATACCGATTTTTCGGCTGTGCGGTTCGGCAACGTGCTCGGCTCGAACGGCAGCGTTGTTCCGCTGTTCCGCCGTCAAATTGAGCACGGCGGTCCCGTTACCGTCACGCATCCTGAGATTCGCCGCTATTTTATGACCATTCCCGAGGCGGTCCAGCTCGTTCTGGAAGCGGGCGCAATGGCAGAGGGCGGCGAGATATTTGTGCTGAATATGGGCGAGCCTGTCAAGATTTATGATCTTGCCTGCGATGTTATCCGCCTGTCGGGATATGAGCCGAATGTCGACATCCCGATCGTATTCACAGGGCTTCGCCCCGGTGAAAAGCTGTATGAAGAGATCAGCCTTGTGGACGAAACAATGGCGCGAACCGCCAACAAAAAAATATTCATTATGCAGCCGATGCATTTTGATCAAACGGTGCTGTCAAACGACATCAAGGAGCTGGAGGACGCCGCGGTAAACGACGATATGCAGCTGATGCTCGATTGCGTCAGGCGGCTGGTGCCGACGTTTGATCACAACAAAGGCGACGGTG